>CAXTPM010000028.1:6402-17418 GCA_964245865.1 uncultured Fimbriiglobus sp.
GCACGCGCGCCTTGCGGAAGAGTTCGTAGCGCTCCTCCATCTTGTCCACGGCCCACGCGAGTATTGCTTCCGACTTTTTGTCGTCAGTCACCACCGGGTGCATCAGGTGCGGGATGCGGCCGTACTCCGAGAGTTCGACCTTCTTGGGGTCGATCAGAATCAGCCGGCAGTCGTCGGGGCTGCGCGTGTATAAAAAGCTGAGGATGATGCTATTGAGGCACACGGATTTGCCGGTGCCGGTGCGGCCCGCAATCAGTAAATGCGGCATCGACGCCATGTCGTACACCAGCGGCCGACCCTCGACATCCTTGCCGACGAAGATGGGCAGCCGGTAGTTCGACGCCTGCTCGGCACTTGCCTGGATGAGTTCCTTAAGGCGCACGGTCTGGCGGCGCTCGTTGGGCACCTCGATGCCCACCGTACTGCGGCCGGGCAGGGGGGCGACCACCCGCACCGACGACACCTTCAGGCAGAGTGCCAGGTCGTCCGCGAGGGTGGTCACTTTGCTGAGGCGCAGCCCCGTGTCGAGGGCGATTTCGTACTGCGTAATCACCGGCCCGGTGTGGATGCCGACCACTTTGACGGTGAGGCCGAAGTCGGTGAACGTCTTCTCCAAGAGCACCGCCCGCTCGCGCAGGCGCTGCTCGTGGTCCCCCGACGGCGTGTTGGCCGGGTCGGCCAGCAAGTCGAGGCTCGGCAACTCGTAGCCGGTTTCCGACGACGGCAGCACCAGTGCCGCACCCGGCGCGGCGGGCAGGGACGGCGCGGCGGAGCGCGTGATCGGCACGGGGGGACCGTCGCGCTCGCCGCCCAGGGGCAGCAGCGGCAGGGTGGTCGGCGGCGCGCTCGACTTCAGCCCCCACGGCGTCTTGGCCGGCTCCAGGGCCAGCGGCGGGTCGGCCGACGGCTCGGCGACCTTGGCGACCTCAGAGGCGAGTTTCGCCGCCTGGCGCGCGGCGAGTTCGGCGGCGCGCTGGTCCCGGAGTTTCTGGCGCCCCTCGGCGCGGAGGCGGACGGCCTCGCGGTGGGCGGCTCGCCAGGCGCGGTACAGGCGTGCGGCCCGCACGGCGGCGTCGCGGCTGGTGCGGTGCGTGGCATGGCAGCCCCACTGCAGGCAGCCGCCGGCCGCGACCAGCGCGCCGCCCAGGCCGACGCCGATCAAGATCAGGGCCGGGGCGGGGGCGAGGGCGACGCCGCCGAGTAGCCACGTCGCGGCCGCCCCGAGCGCGCCGCCGGGGCCGAACGCCGAAATCGGCCCCAGTAGAGTTGGCGGGTTGGCGAGGTCGGCCAGGCCCGCGACCGCCACGGCCAGCACTCCGTAGCCACCCAGGCGCGCGGCGTAGCGGGGCATCGGCTCTTGCGCGAGGTGCCGGCTCCAGACGCACCACGCGCCGCCCAAGAGCGGAGCCACGCCGGCGCCCAGGGCACCGAACAGCGACTGCGCCAAGGCGTCCGCCGCCGGCCCGGCGGGGTGCGGCGCCCCGGTCAGCGTCTCGGCACCCAGCACCGAGAGCGTCGTGAGGCCGAGCGCGAAGCCCGCGCCGGCGCTCGGCGCGGTGAAGCGCCAGCCCGGCAGAAGTGCGGATTGCGGATCGCGGTTCGCGGATTGAAGAGGGTCGGGGGCCGGCTCGCGGGGCGTGCGGGGGGCGCGGACCCTCGGCGGCTTGGGCGGGGCGACTTCGGCGGTGGTTTCGTCGTCCGTTCCGAGTTCCGCGCTCCGAGTTCCGCGCTCGTCCGAGTCCGCGTCGGGGTCGAGCAGCGCCAAGACGGGTCGCTTGGGCGGCGGCGTGTCGGTGTCGGTCATCGGCCGTCGGCTCCGCTGCCCCATGCGCTCTCCGGGGTGGGGCGGGGCCGCGCGGCCCCCCAGTCGTGCTATTTTGACGGACGGACCCCCCGCGCCCAGACTCCGAGCGCCCAACTTGAGCCGAAGCGCGCCGCTTCTCCCGGCCCCAGCCCGCGCGACCGTCACTGCCGGCACGCCCGGCAAGGTTGACGCCGCCGCCGCGCTCCCTAGTCTGACGGTTGGGACATCGCCGGCGACACGGAATCGGGGACGGACGCGGATGAAACTGGAGGCGCTCAAGGGCAAGACCGTCGGGTTCGCCGCGTCGGGCGGTCTCGACTCGTGTACGGTGACGCGCTGGCTGGCCGACCACGGCGTGACGGTCGTCGCCCTGTGCGCCGACATGGCCCAGCCCGACGAGACCGACTTCGAGGCGGTGAAGGCACGCATGCTTGCCTCGGGCGCCGCCGAGTTCGTCGCGGTCCCACTCCAAGACAACATCGCCGAGGCGGGACTCGAAGCAATCCAGTTCCAGGCGCGCTACGAGGGCGCGTACTGGAACACCACGGGTGTGGGGCGGCACGTCATCGTCGCGGGGCTGGTGCGCGAGTTGAAGGCGCGCGGCATCGGTGTATTGGGCCACGGGGCCACGGGGCGTGGCAACGACCAGGTGCGCTTCCAACTGTGCACCAACATGCTCGCGCCGGACTTGCAGGTTTATGCGCCGTGGCGGGATGAAGCATTCCTGGGCCAGTTCCGCGGCCGCACCGAGATGATCGCCTACTGCCGGCAGCACAACTTGCCGGTGAAGGCGACGATCGACGCGCCGTACAGCACCGACGCGAACCTGCTCGGCCTCACCCACGAGGCGGGGCAACTCGAGCACCTCACGCAGTCGCCGTGGTTCGTCACGCCCGGCATGGGCGTGAAGCCCGTCGATGCCCCGGACGCGCCGAGGGCGGTGACGATCCGCTTCGAGGCCGGCCGGCCGGTGTCGCTCGACGGCGTGGCGATGCCGCTGCTGAAACTGATTCAGGCCGCGAACGCGCTCGGCGGGCAGCACGCGGTCGGCATCTGCACGCACTTGGTCGAGAACCGCTTCGTCGGCATCAAAAGTCGGGGCGTGTACGAGGCGCCGGCCATGGAGTTGATCGGCCAGGCGTATCAATACCTGACGCAATTAATATTCGACCGCCGCGCACGGAAACTGTTCGATTACTTGAGCACGTCGATGGCCGAGCAAATCTATCAGGGCTACGGCTTCGACCTGGCTAGTCATAGTCTGCGCGAGGCGATGAAGCCGCTCGCGCAACTTGTGACCGGCACCGTCACCGTGCAGATGTACAAGGGCGGCGTGACGTTCCACTCGGCCACCGACGTGCCGCACCAGTTGTACAGCGAGTCGAACGCTTCGATGGAGGCAATCGGCGAATTCGACCACGCCGACAGCGAAGGCTTCCTGCGCGTGCTGCAAGTGAGCGCGCGGAGCCTGGCGGCGAACGGGCAGGTGGCGGCGCCGGGGTGGGCGGAGTAAGAGACCTCACCCCCCGGCCCCCTCTCCCAGGAGGAGAGGGGGAGAAGCCTACTCGGCAGGTGGGAACAGGGTGCCAGCGCGACCTCGCTCCCGCGTGCGGCTGGCCCAGAACGCTTCTCCCCCTCTCCTCCTGGGAGAGGGGGCCGGGGGGTGAGGTCTCTTGGCGAGCGACATCCCCCCGCCCCCGTCCCTGAGCCAAGTCACCGGCCTGCGCTGGCTCGCCCTCTACGTCGCCGGCTTCTTCCTACTCGGCATGGCGTTCCTCGGCGCGATGCTCCCCGGCCTCCCCACCGTGCCGTGGCTCTTGGGCGCCAGCGGCTGCTTCGCGCGCACCTCGCCCCGCTTGCAGCACTGGATTTGGTACTCGCCGCTGTTCGGCCCGCTCTTGCGCGACTTCTACCTGCACCGGGGGATGCGGCTCAAATCGAAGCTCGTCGCGGTGCCAATGGTAGTCGTGGCGGTGACGTTCAGCACCACGCGCGAGAGCCTGCTGGACTGGCTACGCGTGCTGATCGGCGTGAGTGGATTGGTGGGCGTGTGCGTGATTCTGTTCGCCGTGCCGACAGTGCGCGAGGTGAATGCCCGTGTCCCCGAGCGGGGGGCGTAAGCCCTCCGTGTCTGTCACTCGGAATGGACAGACACGGAGGGCTTACGCCCCCCGCTCGGGGACACCAACGGACTCGGCGGTTCGCTACGGCTTCTTCGGGGCCGACAGCGGCTCGCGCTTCTTCGGCTCTCGCGCCCGATCGACCTTCGCGGCCTCCGTGAGTTGCTCCAGTAGCTTGCGGATGCCAACTTCCTGCTCCGGGGTGGCGTCAACCAGTAGGAGCGCGGCGCTGCCTAGGGCGACCATCGGGGGCGCGGCCTTGCCGTAGACCTGCTGGATGATGTCCTTGGCCGACTCGGCGTCGAACGTATCCGCCGGAATTGAGAGGACAACGACCTTCGGGGCAGCATCGCGCTTGAGTTCCACCGCTCGGGGCGCGTCTGCCCGGAATAACCCGGCGCCCGACTGCCGTCCGGCGAGTTGCTTCTGGAGCAAGTCAATCTGCGCCTGTAGTGCTTTGACCTCGGCGGAGCCTTTGGCCTTCTCCGCATCAGCTTGCGCCGTGAGGGCCGCTAGATTCTGCTCGCGGGCGGCGGCTAGATTGCCGCGGGCAGGGGCGACGGGGCCGAAGCCCAATGGGTTGACCCCCTGCGGCGGGGCGGGCGGCGTCGCCGGCACCGGCGTGACAGGCGAGGGGCCGAATGAGGGCGCCCACACCCCGTCCGTTGCGCTAAGCTGTTTGAGCAGCAGAACGGCCTTCTTGATCTCGCCGACGATCTTTCGAGACTTCTCGTCACCCGGCGTACCTTCGTAAGCGCTCAGGGCCACTTCGAGAGCGGCCTGCGCCTGGGCGATCGGGGACTTGCCCTTTCCCGGCTTCTTGGCCAACTCTTCTTTAGCCTGCTGGGCAAGCCGCGCGACCAGCGAGTTGGGGTCGGCACCGTTGGTGACGGCCGCTTGCCAGGCGGCTTCGACCACCGCTGCGGCTGTGGCGGTACGCTTCTTCTGGGCCGCTTGGTCGCCGCCACCAAACGTGAATGTGTCGCCGTCGTTGAGTTCGTAGCGGACTTGCGGTAGAACCCACCCGTTTCGCGTTGTGGTCACGACCCTGGGGCCGGGCACTTCGCGCTTGAACACAAGCGACTGCACTTTGCCACCGCCGGCCAGTTCGACGGGGCCGACGAACTCGAACTCCTGGACCGACTCGCTTTCGAGCAACTTCTTAAACGCGGCCATGTCAGCAGGCGTGTCATGGTAGTGGTACTCGAACTTCGGCGCGGCCGGGCCGTCGGTGAGAGTCACGCGGCCGGTCACGACGCCGTTGTCCGACTCGATGCGCACGGCCGGCGGCTGCGGGGCTTCCGGCGGCGTGGGCGGCTCGGGCGGCTTCTCGGCCGCCGGGGGGGCCGGCGGCTTCGGCGCGGCCGGAGGCGGGGTCGTGCGCCGCGTCGTCGGCGTGGCCGGCTTGCCCTCCTGGGCGCCGGCGCCCGGCAACAGGTGCCCGCCGGCGCCGACGGTCAGCCCCCCGGCGACGGCGAGCATGCCGGCCAGGGTTGCGAGTTTCAGTTTCGTCGCCATCAGCGTCACTCCTTGGGTTGCGAGAATCGAAAGGGCGGCGGGGATCGCCGCCGGAGAACCGGACAGGGTTTGCACGAGGATCACCAGCCGCGTCGGCATCGCGCTCAGCGTGGAGGCGGTGCCGGCGAGCACCACCGCCGCGACCGAGGGGGCGAGGCCGCGGGCCGTCAGACGGGCTTCGAGCCGCTGCCGGGCGCGGGTGAGCCGCGCGGAGAGCGCGCTCGGCTTGAGGCCGAGCTGCCGGCAGGCGAGGGGCTGCGGGGTGCCGCCGAGTTCGCACACGAGGTACGCCACCCGCAGCGCCTCGGGCAGCGCGGCCACCTCGTCCTGGAACGCCGCGTAGGCCGCGTCGTAGTGCAGGTCGGCCACCGGGATTTCGGCCTCGGGCTTGGCCGATTTCTCCTGGCGCTGGCGGTTCCGCACCGCACTGCGGCGCGACTTCAGGCAGACGCGCCCCGCCACGTTCACCAGCCACCCCGGCAGGTTGCGCGGCCGGCTGCGCGACTCGGCGAGGCGGATGAGCGCCACGAACGTCGCCTGGAAGGCGTCCTCGGCGTCCTCCCGGCGGACGAGCATCCGGCGGCAGACGCCCCAGACGGTGGGGCCGTGGCGCGTCAGCAGTTCCTCGAACGCGCGCTCATCTCGACAGTCGCCGTAGCGGTCGAGCAGGTTCGCGTCGTCGTGGTCGGCGTCGGGGCCGAGGCGCCGGCGCGGCGGCACGAGGCTCTGGAGCAGGCGGCGGTCCATGCGAATCGTCCTCGCGGCCGACGGCGGGTGCGGTCAGTCTAGAGAGGATGTTCCCGCCGAACGCGGAACGCTACAGGAAAGGATGAGGGACGAAATGAAAACCGGCGTGCCCGGCTTCTGCGACTGTTCCTTCCTCCTTCCTCCTTCCTCCTTTCGTCAGCGCGGCGCCTGAATGTCCTGGACGCCGGCGAGCGCGCTGGCGACCACGTCGCGGGGGAGGGGGGCGTAGCGGAGGTCGCGCGTGCTGGTCTGGCCGTCGGTGAGCGCCCACCTGAAGAAGCTGCGCAGCGCCTCGGCCTTCGCGGGGGTCTGCCGCTCGTAGCAGACGGCGAACGTTACGCCGCAGATCGGCCAGGCGCCCTCGCCCGGCGCGTCCACCAGGGAAAAGCGCAGGTCGGCGGGGAGTTCGGGGAGCTTGGCGGTCATCGCCGCTGCCATCGACTCGGGCGTGGCGTCGGCGAAGCGGCCGGCGCGGTTCTTGACCTGCCCGTGGGCGAGGCCGTTCTGCGCCGCGCAGGTGAGTTCCAGGTAGCCCACCGCGCCGGCGGTACGCGCGACCGCCGCCGCCACGCCGTCGTTCCCGGCCGCGAGGAGCGCCTTCGGGGGGCCGGCCGGGGGCTTGGGCCACGCCGGCTCGGACTTGGCGCCCACGCGCGCCTGCCACTCCGAACTCGACCGGCCCAGGAAGTCGGTGAACAGGTAGCTCGTACCGGAGCCTTCCTGGCGCTGCACGACGGTGATCGCCAGGTCGGGCAGGCTCACGCCGGGGTTGTTCAGGCGAATCGCGTCGTCGTTCCAGTTGGCGATGCGGCCGAGGTAGATGTCGGCGAGGTTGGCGCCGGTGAAGCGTAGCGGCTTCGCCGCGCCCGGCACGTTGTAGACCGGCACCACCGCGCCCAAAAACAGCGGGACGTGCTGGACCTCGCCGCCGATGCGCTTGGCACTTTCGAGTTGGGCGTCGGTCATCGGGACTTCGGTGCAGGCGAAATCGACGACGTGCTCGACCATCTGGTTGACCCCCCGTGTGGAGCCGATGGCCTTGTAGTCGAACTGCCGCCCGCCGGGGAGCGTGTGGCGGCTGATCCAGAGGTCCAAGAGCGGGGTGGCGAAGGTCGAACCCGACCCGGCGAGGGTGACGCCGCCGGGCAGCGCCGGCGCGGCGAGGGTCGCGGGGTCCGGCGGCGGGGGGGGCTGCACTGCGGGGCGCGGGGCCAGCAGCCGGGTGCCGAACCCCCCCGCGAGCACCCCCACCGCCGCCACCGCCGCTGCGCCGAGCGCCCAGAGCCACGTCCGGGGGCGCCGGCGCGGGGCGGGGGCGGGCGTGCCCGACAGCGGGCGCTCGAAGCCGGACGGCGTCATCCACTCCGCCCCCGGCGCGCGGCCCGAGGGGGCGGCGAGAAAGTCGATCAGCCCGCCAGCGGGCGGGGTGCTCGGGGCCGGCGCCCGCTCGTGCCCGCGCCGGGAAACGACGGTGCTCTGCTGCCGGATCGCGCGCGTGGCCGAGGGGGCGGGGACGAGGCCCGACCCCACCGCCCCAGGCATCGGCGGCGGGCACAGCCCCAAACGATAGGTCTCCGAGGGCGGCAACTCCGCCGCGCTCGGCGGGCAACTCCCAGGGTCGAACGGCGCCAACGCCCGCGCCAACTCGGCCGGCGTGGCGTAGCGGTCGTCCGGGGACTTCGCCACCATCACGTCGAGCACCGCGAGCAGCGCCGCCGGCACGTCGGCGCGGTAGCGCGTCACGGGGTCGAACGCGTCGGTCTGGTGCCGCTTGAGCTTCTCGAGCGCGGTGCCGTCCTCGAACGGGAACCGGCCCAACAAGAGGAAGTAGAACGTGCAGCCGAGGGCGTAGATGTCCGCGCGGGTATCGACCTCGCTCGAATTGATCGCCTGCTCCGGCGCGATGAACTCGGCCGTGCCGAGGATGTTGCGCGCATCAAACCGGCGGGTGAGGTTCTGGTTGCGCCGGGCGTCGAAGAACCGCGCCAGCCCCATGTCGAGGACTTTGACCGTGCCGGAGCGGTCGAGCATCAGGTTGCCGGGCTTGATGTCGCGGTGGACCAGCCCCTTCTCGTGGGCGTGCTGCAAGCCGAGGGCCGCCTGCCGGACGAGGTTCGCGGCGCGCCCGGCGGGCAGTTGGCCGGCGCGGACGATCAACTGGTGCAGGTTGACGCCATCGACGTGCTCCATCACCAGGTACGGACCCTCGCCGGAGTGGTCGGCGTCGTAGATGCGGCAGATGTTGGGGTGGTCCAGCGCCGCGACTGCCACGGCCTCCCGCAAGAACCGCTCGACGGCGCCCGGCACCGCGTCGGCGCCGAGTTGCAACTGCTTGACGGCCACCAGGCGCTCGAGGATGAGTTGCTCGCAGAGGTAGACGCGGCCCATGCCGCCCTCGCCGAGCGACTCCAGGATTTTGTACTTCTCGGAGATGAAAAACCCGCGGTGCCAGCCGCCGAGGATGAGGCGGGCCTGGTACGGCGTGAGCAGCCCGTCGGCGACGAGGCGCGCGGCGGTCTCCTCGCGCGGGGGCGTGGAGCGGCCCTCGACCGGCGCGTAGGGGTCCAGGCGCTCGGCGGAGAGCAGGCCGCTGCGCTCCGCCAGCGCCAGCACGGGGTCGGCCACGAGAAACTGCCTCATGCGACAACTCGCCGGGGTCGGGCACGGGTCGCCGAAATCAGGCGTCAGTGCTCAGACTAGTTCAGGTTCGGGCGGGCGACCGGGAAATCGGGGCGGGAGTTGCGGGCGGGGTGAGGGGCGCTCGCGCCGGAGGACTTGCCCCGACCACCCAGGGCGATACAATTGACCATCCGCCCCCGGTACCGAAAATCCGCCCCCGGCGAACCGCCCCGTCGCGGCGACCCTCCAACGGGTGCCGCCTAGACTATGCGGGTGGTGGCGGTCCCGGCGAGTCCGGCGACCGAGTTTTTTCCCTTAGAAGGGCCGGCCCCCTAGACCGGGCTGGCTAACGACGATGCTCGATAAAGTGCGCAACATCGGGATCATGGCCCACGTCGATGCGGGCAAAACCACCACGACCGAGCGCATCCTCTACTACAGCGGCACCAAGCACAAGATGGGGGGCGTTGATACCGGCGACACCACCACCGATTTCGACCCCCTCGAGAAGCAAAAGGGCATCACGATCAACTCGGCGGCCGTGAGCATCGACTGGAAAGACGCCGAAGATAACCCGATTACTATCAATATTATCGACACCCCCGGCCACGTGGACTTCACCGCCGAGGTCGAGCGGTCCTTGCGCGTGCTGGACGGGGCGATCGGCGTGTTCTGCGCCGTCGGCGGCGTCGAAGTCCAGAGCGAGACCGTGTGGCGGCAGGCGAATAAGTATAAAGTCCCCCGCCTGGCTTACGTCAATAAGCTCGACCGCATGGGCGCGGACTTCTGGAGCTGCGTGCGGCAGATCAAAGACAAGCTGCACGCCGTGCCGGCCGTCGTTACCCTGCCCGCCGGGCAGGACAGCGCCTTCGAGGGGCTGATCGACTTGGTACGGATGAAGTTCATCACCCGCGACATGACCGACCCGACCAACCGACGATTTTTCGAGAACGAGATTCCCGAAAAATACATCGACGAGGCGCGTAAGCACCGCGCCGAGCTACTCGACACGATCTCCGCCGCTTCGGACGAGGTCATGGAACTGGTACTCGACGGCAAGGACGTGCCGCTACCCCTGATCGAAAAAGCACTCCGCAAGGGGACGCTCGAGGGGACGTTCACGCCGGTGCATTGCGGCAGCTCCAAAATGTACCAGGGCGTGCAGCAGCTACTCGACCTCGTGGTCGAGTGCCTGCCGAGTCCGCTGGACCGCCCGGCGGTCGATGGCATTCACCCGAAGACTAAAGAGCCGGTTGTGCGCAAGGCCGACGCCAAGGAGCCGATGAGTGCTTTGGCGTTCAAGACCGTCGCGGACCCCAACGGCGACCTCGTGTACATTCGCGTGTATTCGGGCACTCTAGAACCCGGCGTGGAGTATGTGAACACGAGCAACAACAAGCGCGAACGCATCGCCCGGTTCTACCGGATGATGGGCGACCGCAAAATCACGCTCGAAAGCGCCGGTCCCGGCGACATCGTGGCGGGCGTGGGCCTCAAGGACACCTTCACGGGGGCGACACTTTCGGACGTGGCCAACCCGGTCGCGCTCGAGTCGATCAACTTCCCCAAGCCGGTGATCCAGAGCGCGATGGCCTTCGCCAAGACGCTCGACAGCGGCAAGGTCGGCGAGGCGCTCAACCGCCTGACGCGCGACGACCCGACGTTGCGGCAGCACACCGACGAGGAGACTAAGGAGACGATCCTCAGCGGGATGGGCGAACTGCACCTCGAGATTTCGATGGAGAAACTGCGGCGCGCGCTGAATCTTCAGCAGGGCGACACGCAGATTACGATTAGCAAGCCGCGCGTGGCGTACCGCCAGACGATCGCCCGGCCCAAGGACTTGGAGTATAAGTTCTCCAAGCAGACGGGTGGGCGCGGGAAGTTCGCCGTGATCCACGTGAAGTACCGGCCGCTGACCCCGGAAGACATTGAGGCGAAGGTCAAGGAGATCGAGGAGTTGAAAGACCCCAAGGTCAAGCCCGACCCGAACAACGTGTACTTCGTTAACAACATTAGCCAGGGGACGATCTCGAAAGAGTATATTCCCTCGGTCGAAGAGGGGTTGCGCGAGGAGGCCAAGAAGGGGTACAAGTACCCGTTCCCGTTCGTGGACCTCGAGTTCGAGTTGTACTTCGGCAAGATGCACGATGTCGATAGCTCGCAGGACGCGTTCTACCTGTGCGCCCGCGAGGCGTTCCGCGAGGC
>CAXTPM010000029.1:0-17317 GCA_964245865.1 uncultured Fimbriiglobus sp.
ACTACCGCAGCCCGATCGAGTACACGCCGCAGCGCCTGGCGGACACGCAGAAATCGCTACAAGGTTTCTACCGCTACTTTGAGCGCTACAAGGCGATCACCGGCACCGACTTCTACGACCTGCCCGAGCGTGCCCCGGCCGAGCTGCCGCCCTCACCCTTGGCCGGGCCGGTCGCGGAGTTGCGTGCGAACTACTTCGCCAACTTGGACGACGACTTCAACACCGGCGGCGCGGTGGGCGTTTTGTTCGAGATGCTCTCGCTGCTGCGCAAGTTCTGCTTCGACCGCAACCTCGACTCGCCGACGCGCGACCCCGCCGACGTGCAAGCGCTGCGAGCCGGCACGGCAGTCTTGCGCGAATTCGGCGGCATCCTGGGGCTGTTCTGGCAGGAGCCGCCGCCCGCCGAGGCGCCCAAGTTGGCCGAGGGCGGCGCCTTGGTGGAGGGGCTAATGGCCGTCATCCTGTCGGTGCGCGAGCGGCTGCGCGCCGAGGCCAAGGGCGCGGCGAGGGACAACCCGCTCAAAAAGACCCTGTTCGACGAGACCGACCGGATTCGCAAGGAGTTGGCGGAGTTGAAGATCGTGCTCGAAGACCAGCCCGGCGGCACCAAGTGGAGCGTGGCCCATCCGGGCGGGTAGGGGGCGGGTGACTTGCCGCCCCTAGCCCCCCTGGCCACGGGGGGGCGGGGCCGCTAGACCAACCGCACGACCCTCCCGCACGCAATCGAGAACTCAGACATGGCCATGTTCATCGGCGAAGCGCTCGTCGGCGACGGCAACGAGATTGCCCACATCGACCTGCTCATTGGCGACAAGGACGGCCCCGTCGGCCACGCCTTCGCGACGGCCTTGGTGAATCAGTCGAGCGGGCACTCTAACTTGTTGGCGGTGATCACGCCGAACCTGATCTGTAAGCCTGCAACGGTGATGATTACCAAAGTCACCATCAAGGGCGCGAAACAAGCCGTGCAGATGTTCGGCCCCGCCCAGGAAGCCGTGGCCCGCGCGGTCGCGGATAGCGTGGAGGCGGGCATTATCCCCAAGGACAAGGCCGACGAGTACGTTATCGTCGCCGGGGTGTTTATTCACTGGGACGCGGCGGACGACAAGAAGATTTACGAGTACAACTACGAGGCCACGAAAATGGCCATCAAGAGTGCGATGCACAACGAGCCGAAGATCGACACGATCCTGGCCCGCAAGGCCGAGCGGCACCCGTTCGGGGCGAAGTAGGCGCGGCGGAGTTCTCGGAGTCCCACCGGCGCGGTCGGTGGGCTTTCGTGTTTTGTGAGTTCGCCATGTCCGACAAGCCCACCATTCTCATCCAACTCGACACCGACGCGCACCCGAGCGTGTTCGACCGCGTGGTTGCTGTTGATAGCGGCGCGGCGCAGGTGTTTAGCTACGGCGGCGTGACGCCGGACAATGTGATGGCGCTCGTGCACGGGGCCATCTTCACGCGCGGCCCGCAGGACTTGATGCGCACTGCGATTTTCGTCGGCGGCTCGGACGCGGCCGCGGCGGAAAAGTTGTTCGCGGCGGTGAAGTCGCACCTGCTGCCGAAGTTCGGCTTGAGCGTGTCGGTGATGCTGGACCCCAACGGCGCGAACACCACGGCGGCGGCGGCGGTCGATGCGGCGTCGAAGCACTTGACGCTGCGCGGCGCGACGGCACTCGTCCTCGGCGGCACGGGTCCGGTGGGGCAGCGCGCGGCGCGCCTGTTGGCGAAGGCCGGGGCGCACGTGCGCGTCGGCAGCCGGCAGTTGGCCCGCGCCGAGGCGGTGTGCGCGGAGATTCGCGCGGCGGTGCCGGGCGCCCAACTCGAGGCGGTCACGGTGGCGAGCAGTTCCGACGGGCCGGCGGCACTCGCCGGGCGCGCGCTGGTGGTCGCGGCCGGGGCGCCGGGGGCGATACTCTTACCCCTCAAATTAAGGCAAACGGCGAAGCAACTGCGCGTGGTCATCGACCTCAACGGCGTCCCCCCGGCGGGGATCGAGGGCGTCGAGGCGCTCGACAAGGGCGCCGAGCGGCAGGGCGCGATTGCCTACGGGGCGCTCGGCGTCGGCGCCGTGAAGATGAAGCTGCACAAGCTCGCGGTGCGCGAGCTGTTCACGGCCAATAACCTGAGCCTGGACGTGGACGAGGTCGCCGGGCTGTGCGCGCGGCTGGCCGGCTGAGCGCGGGGAGTCGCGGGGCCGGCGAAAGACCCAGGGCGGCGGGCGGTAAGATGCCGCAGGCGCGATCCCGACCCCGTCCGGCAGGTTATCACCATGCACTTATTCGATCCCGTCGAGTTCCGCGGCGTCACGCTCCGCAACCGCGTCGCCGTCTCGCCGATGTGCCAGTATTGCGCTAGCGACGGCCTGGCCGACGACTGGCACCTCGTGCATCTGGGCAGTCGCGCGGCCGGGGGGGCGGGCCTCGTGATCGCCGAGGCGAGTGCCGTGACCGCCGACGGCCGCATCACCCCCGGCGACCTCGGCATCTGGTCGGACGAACACCGCGACCGCCTGGTTCGCGTGGCGAAGTTCATCAAGTCGCAAAACAGCGTGCCGGGCATTCAACTCGCGCACGCGGGGCGCAAGGCGAGCTGCGCGGTGCCGCAGGATGGCGGCAAGCAGTTGGCCGTCGGCGCGGGCGGCTGGGAGACCGTCGGGCCGAGTGCCGTGCAGTTCCGCGACGCCGACCGGGTGCCGCGCGAACTGAGCGTCGCCGAGATCGGCGAAATCGAAGCGGCGTTCCTGGCCGCGACCCGCCGGGCACTCGAGGCGGGGTTCGAGGTGATCGAACTGCACGCGGCGCACGGGTATCTACTCCACAGCTTCCTGTCGCCGCTCTCGAACACGCGCACCGACGAGTTCGGCGGCAGCCTCGAAAACCGCATGCGCTTGCTGGTGCGCCTCGCCGAAAAGACGCGCGCCATCATGCCGGATCGGCTGCCGCTGTTCGTGCGCATCAGCTACACCGACCACGCCGAGGGCGGCTGGGACTTGCCGCAGTCGGTCGAGTTGGCGCGGGCGCTGAAGAACGTCGGGGTTGATCTGATCGATGTTTCCAGCGGCGCCCTTGTGGATTACGCGCACATCAAAGTCTCGCCGGAGTACCAGGTACCCGCGGCGCGCAGCATCAAGCTCGAAGCGAATATTGCCACGGGCGCCGTGGGACTAATCACTAAGGCGGGCGAGGCGGAAGGCATTATTCGGCGCGGGGACGCGGATATCGTTTTGCTAGGGCGCGAGATGTTGCGCGACCCGTATTTTGCGCTGCATGCGGCGAAGGAGTTGGGAGTCGAAGACGTGCCGTGGCCGAGGCAGTATGGGTACGCGGTGAAGCGCTAGGCGTTGCTTCGGCCGGCTCGTGTCCTACAATGGCTGAACCCTAAGCCCGACCAAGCCGATCAAGATAGTCGATGGCCCACTCCGCACTCCTCTCCGACCCCGCCCCGCCGCCGGCAGGCTCCGACGCCGGCGAGCTACGCGCGGCTAACGACAAGCTGCAACTTGCTACGCCGCAAGAGGTTCTGGCGTTTGCGGTGCGGCACTACCACCCGCGCTTGCTGATGGCCACCGCGTTCGGGGCCGAGGGGTGCGCGCTCATCGACATGCTCTCGAAGATCGAGCCGGGCGTCAAACTCATCAACCTGGAAACCGGCTACCAGTTTCCCGAGACGTTGCAACTGCGCGAGCGCATCCTGGCCAAATACGGCATGGCGGTCGAGTTCATCCGGCCGGAATCGGCGGTCGAAGCTTACGAGGCCGAGCACGGCGGGCCGCTGTACACGCACCGCCCCGACCAGTGCTGTTACGACCGCAAAGTGAAGCCGTTGGCGCGTGCGATGGCGCGCCTGGACCCGCTGGCGTGGGTCAGCGCCATCCGCGCCGACCAGACCGCCAACCGGGCCACCACCGCCGGCGTGGTGCAGTGGGACCCGAAGTTTAATGTCGTGAAGTTCAATCCCCTACTGCGCTGGACCAAAAAAGAGGTCTGGGGATACATCGTCAAACACGACGTACCGTACAACCCGCTCCACGACCAAAATTACCCGAGCATCGGCTGCTGGCCGTGCACGCGCGCCGTCGCCCCAGGGGAAGACGACCGCGCGGGGCGCTGGGCGGGCAAGGTGAAAAAGGAGTGCGGGCTGCACGTGGTCGAGCACACCAACGGCTCCGGGATATGAGGAGCATATTATGTTAAGTGCCAAGGCCGAGTACGCCTGCCTGGCGATGCTGGAACTCGCGGCGCAGTCGGGCGCCGACCGGCCGGTGCGCCTCGCCGACGTGGCGACCAAGCACGGCATCCCGCAGCGATTTTTGGTGCAGATACTCCTGCAACTCAAAGTCGCCGGGCTAGTCGAAAGTACGCGCGGAGCGTCCGGCGGCTACCACCTGGCGCGCGACCCGGCCGAGGTGAGTCTGCTCGACATTTTGGACGTGATCGACCGCGCCGACCCGCCGGCCGTGCGCCCCGACGCCTCGCCGCTCGCCGCGACGCTGCAGGGCGTGTGGGAGCGCCTGCACGCCGACCGCCGCCGGGTGCTGCGCGCGACCACCCTGGCCGAACTCGTCGAGCTGGGGCAGGGCTTGCAGTACGTGATTTAGACAGTGTAAAATGTAGAGTGCGAAGTGTAGAATTGCAGACCTGTAAACGGTCGATTCGATTCTAATACTTTGCACTCTGCACTCTGCACTTGACACTCTCTCCGAGGAACCGATGCCCGACCTGATCCCCCCGCACGGCGGAGTCGCCTCCCCCGTGAACCGCACGGTCGCCGAACTGCCGCACCTGGCGACCGCACCGATCCCGGTGTCCGACGCCGACCTCTCGACGCTCTACCGCTTCGGCGACGGCGGACTGTCGCCCCTGATCGGGCCGATGATCCGCGCCGAGTACGAGCAGGTGTTGGACGCCGAGTCCATCGAGCGCGCCGGCAAGCGCTACGCCTGGACAATTCCGCTCGCGCTGCCGGTGGACGAGGCGCTCGCCAAGACATTACAGACGGGGACTACTTACCCGCTGACCGACGAGCGCGGCGAGACGGTGGGGAGCCTACTGGTTCATGACGTGTATGCGTGGGACAAGGCGAAGTACAACGCGAGCGTGTACGCCACGACCCGCACCGACCACCCCGGCGCGCGCATCGCCAACAGCGACCCGCGCACGTACTTGGTAGGGGGCGAGGTGCGCGTGCGGCCGCAGCCGAGGCACCCGGAGTACGGCGACTTGGTGCTCACGCCGCTCGAAACGCGGGCGCTGTTCCGCAAGCTCAAGTTCGAGCGCGTGGTGGCGTTCCAGACGCGCAACGCGCTGCACCGCGCGCATGAGTACGCGCTCGTGTTGGGCCTCGAACGCCTCACGCGCGCCGGGCATTTTGCCGGGGCGGTATTGAACCCGCTGATCGGCGAGACGAAGGCCGACGATGTCGATGCGGCCACGCGCATGAAGACCTACCGCGCCCTAATTGATAACAAGGCGCTCGGCGAGGGCGACACCGACCCGGAGCTGTGGGGCAAGCTCGGGCGCCACTTTAGCGACCACGTGTTGCTACTCGGCCTGGATATCAAAATGTTCTACGCCGGCCCCAAGGAGGCGGTGATGCACGCGATCTACCGCCAGAACTTCGGCTTCACGGATATTGTGATCGGCCGCAAGCACGCCGACGCGCCCTACGACGACAAGTCGGAAATCTGGGACGGCCTGGCGGCGCACCGCAAGTTCGACGAACTGAAGGGCGAGCTACTGATCCAGCCCGTGAAGGTGGGGTTCGCGGCCTACTACGAGGAACTCGGCCGCGTCGGCCTCGTGGAGGAACACGCGCCCAAGGGCTGGAAGCCGCTGTCGATCAGCGGCTCGGATTTGAGGGCGCAACTGTCGCGCGGTGAACTGCCCCCGGCCGGCGTGATGCGGCCCGAGACGGCGCGGGTGCTGATCGAGAAGTATAGCCGGGGGTAGGAATAGTTATAGTAGGTGTTTAGAGTTGTAGCCATAACGGAACACCGAGTGTATCGCTCGATCTTCTCGTTCTGGCTACAACTATAAAAACTAGACGTAGAACAAGTCCGGCGTTTTCTGCTGCACCTTGCCCAGAACCTGGTACGCCCGCGCGGTGGCGACCCGGCCGCGCGGGGTGCGCACCAAGTATTGCTCGCGCAGCAGGTACGGCTCGATCTCGTCGGTGAGGGTGTCCTCGGCGATGTTCATCGTCGCGGCCATCGCCTGCACGCCGGTCGGCCCCCCGCCGAACACGTCGATAATCACTTCCAGGTACTTGCGGTCGTTCTTGTCGAGGCCGTCGGCATCGACCTGCTGAATATCGAGCGCCTCGTGCGCAAGCTTGGTGCTAATCACCGGCGGGCCGTCGTTGCGCGCGGCGGCGAAGATGCGCGCCCAGTGCAGGCGGGCGTTGGCGACGCGCGGCGTGCCCCGGCTGCGGCGCGCGATCTCGTCGCACGCGCCGTCCTCGATGGGCGTGCCGAGCTTGTTGGCGTTGATGCGCACGATCGTGGCGAGGTCGTCGTGGTTGTAGTAATCCAGGTGCTCGCGCATCTTGAAGCGGTCGCGCATCGGCCCGCTCAGCATGCCGCCGCGCGTGGTGGCGCCGATGAGGGTGAAGCGCTTCAGTTGCATACTAATCGTGCGCGCGTTCACGCCGTCGCCGAGCACGATGTCGATGCGGAAGTCCTCCATCGCGGGGTAGATGAACTCCTCGACCACGCGGGGCATGCGGTGGATTTCGTCAATGAATAAAATACTGCCCTCATCAAGATTGGTGAGGAACGGCAGCAGGTCGGCGGGCTTCGACAGCGCGGGGCCGCTGGTCAGTTGGATCGTGGTGCCGAGTTCGTTGGGCAGCACCGTGGCGAAGGTGGTTTTGCCCAACCCCGGCGGGCCGTCGAACAGGATGTGCCCGAGCGGCTCGTTGAGTTTCTTGCTCGCATCGACCGCGATTTGCAGGCGTTCGGCCACCTGGCGCTGGCCGATGACTTCTCGCAAGAGTTTGGGGCGCAGCGCCGCATCGACCTTGCGGTCGGCCTCGCTAGCGGTCGGGGAGGTGGCGGAGAAGACTTTTTCGCGGGCCATGCTGGCGAACCTCGCGGGGCGGTGGTGTAGTGGATGATTGTACAGTTTGCGTCAAGGGGCGAGGCCGCTACTTGCGGAAGATCATCTGCAGCGCCTCGTCTACGCTGGCCACCGGCTTGCCGCTGGTGAGCACGCGGTCGAGCATGTCGCGCGCCTCGGCGGGGTTGAGGCCCATCACCATGAGTGCCTGGTAGGTATCGTCGATGATTTTGCCATCGACGCTCGGGCCGCTGGGCTGCGCGTCGGCCTTCTTGCCGCGCGGCTTCTTGGCCGGCGGTGCGTTGGGGTCGGGCGCCTGCCCGGCCAGTGGGTCGGCGTCGGCTGACGGCGTGGCCGGCTCACTGGTCAGGAACGGCGTGATCTTCTTGCGCATCGTCGCCACCATCTGCTCGGCCGTGGCGGCGCCGATGCCCGGCAGGGTCGAGAGCCAGCGCGTGTCCTGGCGGCTCACCGCGTCGGCGATGTCGCGCACGGGGCGCGCCATCGCCTTGAGCGCCTTCTTGACGCCGACCTTATCCACGGTGCAGAACAGCTCGAAGAACTCCAACTCGCGCTCGGTGAGGAACCCCACCTTGCGCGGCACGAACCGAGTGCCGCCCTGGTTGCCCTCGAAGTATTCGCTGATGTGCAGCGACAACTCGCGCGATAAATACGGGTGCAGTTGCCGGCGCACGGCCTCGGGGACCATGACGGTGTACTCGAACGGGCCGACCTCGACGCGGGCCTCGTCGTCGTCGAGTTTGACGAGCACTCCGGTGATCCTGCTCAGCATGGTTCGTCTGGCGCCTCGCTCGGGGGGTATCGGAGTTTACCCCGGCGGCGGGTCGATGCCAAGCATGGAGCGGTTGACGCCCTGGAAGCGAACGTTGCGCGCGCCGGCGGTGATGGATGTACTGGTGCGGTAGAAGTGGCAGAGTGCGACGCCGAGCGCGTCCGACACGTCGTGCGGCTCGGGCAGCACGCCCAAGCTCAGTTCGCGCATGATCGCGTGCTGCATCTGTTCCTTGGTGGCGTGCCCGTGGCCGGTGACGGTTTTCTTCACGGTGGTGGCGCCGTAGCTAATCACGTCGAGGCCGCGCTGGGCGCCGGCGAGGAAGTACGCGCCCCGCGCGTGGGCCATCAGAATGGCGGTGCGCGGGTGCTCGTAGTGCGAGTACAGTTGCTCGACGGCGATCACGTCGGGCTTGCACTGGTCCAATACTTCCACGAGGCCGTCGTACAAGGCGAGCAAGCGCGGCCCCATCTCGGCGACGCGCTGCCCCGCCTCGGCGGAGCGCAGCACCCCCGCTTCGATGACGCGCGGGCCACTCGGGGTGGATTCGAGTACGCCGTAGCCGGTGGTCTGCAGGCCGGGGTCGAGGCCGAGGATGCGCATGGCGGGGACTCGGCGGGGCGGGGGCGGTGCGGGACAGGTTTACACTATCCTAGCATCGGCGCGCAAGGGCGGGAGGGCGGAGGCAAAAGAGAAGCGGCCCCGGTTCACGCTCGACTCCCTGGACTGGGGAATCGAACGCGGGCCGGGGCCGCTTTTGCCTGGGCTAATTTCTACTTCTTCCCCGTCAACTCCCCCACCAAATCGTTCGCCTCGTACACCTTCGCCAGCGCCTCGATGATGGCCCGGCTATCGACCGACACCGCGCGGGCCTCGGTTTCGTCGAAGATGAAATCCAGCACCAGCGACTGGATGTTGCCGTCGAAAATAATCCCGACCACCTCGCCGGCCTTGTTCACGACTGGCGAGCCGGAGTTGCCGCCGATGATGTCCGCGGTCGAGACGAAGTTGAACGGCGTGTCGAGTTTGAGCGCGCCCTTCTTCTCGGCCCAGCGCTTCGGCAGCTCGAACGGGTACTTGTTCTCCTGCTCGGCGCTGCGGGTGTACGCCCCGGCCAGGGTGGTGTACGCGGGAACTTGCTTGCCGTCCTCGACGTAGCCCTTCACGGTGCCGTAGCTGAGGCGCAGCGTGAACGTGGCGTCGGGATAAGTGTTCGCGCCGTCGAGCGCGTATCGCGCTTTGGCGAGCGCCGAGTAGGCCTGGCGGCGCGGCTCGTCGATGGTCGTCTCGACCACCTTGCGCAGCTCGCGCGCCTTCGGGTCCACGAGCTTGGCCACCGCGATCATCGGGTCCGCGGCGGTGTCGATCGCCGCCTGACCGCCCTCGTACAGTTTGCGGCGCACCTCGGGGTCGCGCATCTTGGTGCCCGCGACTAGCTCGAAGGCGCGCTCGCGCGGCGACTTCCCGGCCAGCACCTGCTTGACGAGTTCGTTGTCGGCGCCGTAGGCGACCGCGAACGCGCTGAGGCTATCCGCGAGGGTGAGCGTCTCGAAGTCGTCGTAGTGCGGCTCCTTGCTGAACAGCGACTCTTCGAGGCTCTTGAGGCGCGCGTCGCCGAACTCCGGGAGCCGCTCCTGCGGGGGCTTGGGCTTCTCGGCGGCGGCGCGCACCAGCGTGCGGGCGTAGCCGAAGTAGCTGCTGTTGAACGCCCCGCCGCCGGCGACGAACGTGGCGTCGTTGAGCATCTTGGCCCGCAGCTTTTGGCCCTCGGCGATGGTGTCGAACGCCTTGCCGGCGGCGGTCATCTCGCTGGATTGTTGCGAGGCGATGAACTCGCGCAGTCGCTTTTCTTCCGCGCGCTTGCGGTCCATCAGCTTGGGGTCGAGTAGCCCTTGCAGGCCGCCGATGCGGGCCTTGCGGCTGTTCTGGATGCCGAACAGGTCTTCCTCGGCCTTCTGGCGGTTGGCGGCGCTTCGCTCCGACCACGAGCCGAGTAGCACTTCGAGCCGGTTCAGCCGCGCGAGCAGGGCCGGGTAGCCGACATCGCGCTGGTACTCCAACTCCGCCACGGTGTTCTGGCGCGTGGTGCGGCCGGGGTGGCCGCTGACGAACGTCAACTCGCCCTCCTTGGTGCCCGCCTCGCTCCACTTCAGGTAGTGCTCGACCTTCGCGGGCATATTGTTTTCGTACACGCGGAAGAAGCAGATGTCTAAATCGAAGCGCGGGTACTCGAAGTTGTCCGGGTCGCCGCCGAAGAACGCAATGGCCTTCTCGGGCGCGAACACGATGCGGATATCGGTATACTTTTTGTAGGTATACAGGTGGTACTGACCGCCGGCGAACAGCGTGACGACATCGGCGCGAACCGACTTGGCGTCGTCGGACGCGGCCTCCTCGATCTCGCCGATTTTCGCCTGCCGCGCCTTGAACGCCGCCGCCGGGGCGAGGTCCGCGCCCACGGCCGCGTTGACTTCGTCGGT
Organism: uncultured Fimbriiglobus sp.; assembly: GCA_964245865.1. Classification (GTDB taxonomy): domain Bacteria; phylum Planctomycetota; class Planctomycetia; order Gemmatales; family Gemmataceae; genus Fimbriiglobus. The sequence continues at coordinate 10,329 of CAXTPM010000029.1, forward strand.
GACGTTGCGGATCGATTGCAGGCAGTTGAGTTCAAGTGCCTCGCACTTGATCTCCTCGGCATTCGTCTTGGCGTGGAAGCCGTCGCGCAGGTAGTTCTTTTCGAGCGTGGACTTCTTCTGCAAGTCGCTCGCGCCGACGTGGTGGTTGGTCATCACCAACCCGTTCGGCGAAACGAAGCTGCCCGAGCCGCCGCTGTTGAAGCGCACGCTCGACTTTTGGATGTGGTCGAGCCACTCTTGCGTCGGCTCGAACTGGTAGGTTTTCTTGAGGCGTTCGAGCGGCGGGGCGTTGAACAGCCACATCCCCTCGTCGGCCTGAATCTGCGGGCTACTAGTCAGTGTCACGATGAGGGCCGCTCCGGCCGCGATGACGCGGGCACGCTGGGACATGGGGACTCCGGTGGGGGTTGCCGCGGGATGGGCGGGGACGAAGGGGGATTGTAGCGGTGGGGTTGGGTGGTGGCGAGCGGTGGGCGTCGGCGCCCTAATTCTCCCTGCCCTGCGGGCGAAGGGCGAGGGAATCAGGGCGCCGACGCCCACCGCTCGCCAGGCTGTTCAGCCTCCCGCTACACACACCCGCGCCCGCCCCGTCGCCCCGTCCGCTGCTTCACTCTCCCCTAGCCGCGCGTAAACCGCCGCCAGCGCCGCCCACGCCGCGCGGCTCTCGGGCCGCAACTCGGTGGCCGTCCGCGCCGCCGTTAGTGCCTGCGACAGCGTCCTCTCTGCCGCCGCGTCGTCCCGACTCGCCGCGTCGGCGTCCCACTTCTCCACGAGTGCCAGTAGCCCCCCGGCGCGGTGCAGGTGCTCGGCGAACTCGTCGCCGCGCGCCTCGGCCAGCTTCATCAGCCGCGTGTGGCAGTGCGGCCGCATCAATAGCGATAGCGCCCCGGCCGGCAGGTCGGCGAGCAGGGTTTCGAGGGCGTGGCGGGCGTCGTCGGGCCGGCCGAGTTGGGCGTACAACTCGGCGAGATGCACGCGCTGCGTGAACGCGCCCGGCCGCAGTTGGGCGTAGCGCTCGAGCGCTGCAACCGCCGCCGGCTTGTCGTCGGCCGCAATGGCGGCAGCGGCGCGGTCGAGCCAGTCGTCGGCGTCGGGGCCGGCGGGGGTCGCAATCGAGGCCGCGTCGGACCAGTGCGCGGGAATGGCCAGGCACGCGCTGGGGAGGAGCAGGGGGCCGGCCGCGAGCAGCCCGCCCCAGATTCGTCGCCGCATCGGCTAGTCCCCCGCCACACTCGTGACGGGGCTAGCATCGAACCCCCGGCCCGCGCGGCGCAACGGCCATCCGCAGCCGCCGCCCAGGTCGCCCGGAGGCTGGGCAAGCCGGCCGGGGTGTGCGGGATGCGCGGGCTACTTCTTCGACGGGGGCGAGACTTCCTTCACCCCAGGGCCGGACTTGTCGATCTTGGCGAAGTTCTCCGCGACCGCGTCCCAGTTGACGACCTTGAACCACTCCTCGATGTATTTTTTGCGGAGGTTGCGGTACTTCAGGTAGTACGCGTGCTCCCAGACATCGATGCCCAGGATCGGCCGCGGCCCGCCGTCCATGAGGGGGTTGTCTTGGTTGGGCGTATCGACGATTTCCAGCGGCTTGTCTTTGTCCCGCCCCGGAACGAGCCACGCCCAACCGCTGCCGAAGCGGCGGGTGCCGGCGAGCACGAAGCCGCCCTTGAGGGTGTCGAAGCCGCCCTTGAAGCTCGCCTCGATCGCCTTCAGCAGCTCGCCCTTGGGGCCACCACTCGTCGTGGGGGTGCCGGGCTTGGCCATCACGCTCCAGAAGAACTCGTGGTTGAAGATGCCGCCGGCGTTGTTGCGCACGCCGGTCCTCACCGTCGAGTCGGCGAGGCGGTTGACCTGCCGGCACACGAGTTCGACCGGCTGGCCGGCGATCTCTTTGGCGCCCGAGGTGGCGAAGTTGTTCAGCGCGTCCACATACGCCTGCTGGTGCTTGGTGTGGTGGATCGTCATCGTCTCGGCGTCGATGACCGGTTCGAGCGCGTCGTAGGCGTAGGGCAGCGGGTTGAGCTTGTACGGCCCCTTGCCGTCTTCGGGCGGCTTGGGCGGCGACTTCTTCTCCTGGGCGTTGGCAACGACGGCAAGCGGGGCGGCGGTGGTCAGGACGGCGGCGGAACGAATCCAGTCTCGGCGCGAGAGCATGGCGGGGACTCCAGAGGGGGGACCGCCCGAGTGCGCGGGGCGGCAAGAATTGATAGGCGGTGGGGCGGAAGCGAAGCAACCTCGCTACTCGCCCGCAGCCGCCCCCAACTCGAACCCGCCCGCCGCCACCGCCCCCGCGAACCCCGGCGCCCGCAGCAACTCCGTCTCCCGCGCCCGGCGGTAGAACTGCGGCCCCCGCTCCTCCGCGTCGCGCCCCAGAATCGTCTCGTCCTCGAACCCCGGATGCACCATCAACTCCACCGTCTCGGCCGTGCTCACCGCCAGCCAGCGCGCGAAGATCGCCTCGCCCCGCAACTCGCCCGGCTCGACCAGCCCCACTAACTCGTCCGCCCCGCCCCAGCCGGACGCGGCGTCGAGCGGCAGCGATTGCCGGCCCCAGTGCCGGAGCAGGGCGCGCTTGGGCCGAGAGCCGAAGCGGAAGCGCGCCCCCGGCGGCTCGACCGTGCGCCGCATCCAGCGTCGCGCCCCCCCTTCCTGTTCCCTCCCCCCTTGAGGGGGAGGGGACTGGAAAGAGCGGACGGCGGGCCCAGCACCTCGCGCAAGATGCCGCGCACCACCGGGAACGTGTGGCAGTGGTGGTGCCCGTTGACCACCCTCGGTACCTCGCCGACTAGCTCGCCGTAGCGGGCCAACTGCGCCGCCAACTCGGCCCGCACCTCGCCGGGGTGAATGCGGCCCCGCGCCAGCCGCAGCAGGAAGCCGCCGAGGGCGTGGAAGCGCCCGTCCGGCCCGACGAGGCTCGGCACTTGCCGCGCCGGCAGCACCGGGCCATCGAGAGTGAGGCACGGGTGCCAGCCGAGTTCCAATTTCCGGCCGGCGGCAGTCCAGCGCGCCACGCCATCGGCCGCGAATGGCGAGTTTACTAGCAGTACGGTGGTGGTGACGAGTCCCTCGTCGGCAAGTGCCAGGATGCCGTCGCTCGTGGCCGGGCCGAGGCCGAAGTCGTCGGCGACGACGACCAGCCGCCTCACGCCGCGCCGCGCAGGACCGCGCCGGCCGACTCGGGGAGTGCCCCGGCGGCAGTCGTCACCGAGGTCGGGTAGTGCCCGCGCTTCCACCGCTTGCGGACGGCGCGCAGCTCGCCGACCATCGAGAAGCCGGTGGTCCAGCCGGTGGTGCTCGCGTCGTCGTCGTAGCGCACCGTCACCGGCAATTCCTCCACCGGCACGCCGGCCGCGGCGCAGGCGGTCAGGAACTCGCAGTCGAAGCCGAAGCCGTCGCACGCCAGACTCGGGATCAGTTGCTCCGCGACCGCCGCACTCATCCCCTTCAGCCCCGCCTGCGTGTCCCGCTGCGCGAGGGGCAGCAGTAGGCGCGCGAGGCCGTTGAAGAGGTGCCCCTGCACGTGCCGGCGGTAGGCGTAGGGCAGCGAGCGGTTCGGTAACTCGACGCGGCTCTCGGGGTGCTCGCGGCTGGCGATCGCCACGGGCGCCCCGGCTCGCACGGCCTTCGCCACCCTGAGAATGTCGTCGGAGGTGTAGGCGAGGTCGATATCGGTGAACAGCCGCCACCGGCCGCACGCGGCCAGCATCCCGGCGCGCACCGCGTTCCCCTTGCCCCGGTTCTTGGGCAAGTCGATCACGCGCACGCGCGCCCCGCCCGCGGAGCGCCTCAGCCGAGTCAGGATCGCGGCCGAGTCGTCGGTGCAGCCGTCGAGCACGTAGATGATTTCCCAGGGGCGGGGCTGCGCGCGCTGGAAGCGGCTCAGGGCGCGCCAGGTCCGGGCGAGCCGCAGGGCGCCGGGGTTGTACGCCGGGAGGACGAGGCTGAACACGCGAGTCACCGCACCCTTCGCAGAAGTTGGCGCCCCGGCGAGCGGCCCGGTCGCCGGGCGACCGGGGTGGCCGTCACTTGGCCACCAGGCCCGCCGCCTCGGCCCGGAGGTTCTGCACCGCCTGCAACAGCCGGTCGTAGCTCGGCTGGTCCGGCGAACCCTCGATCCGCAGCGCGCGCCGCCCGGCGCTGTCGAACACCACCACGTTCGGGGCGCCGGCGCGCAGCCCGAAGGCCCGCTCCATCGCATTGCTAAAGTCGAGCCAAACCGGCGTGTGCGGCGCGGCCGACTTCACTTGCGAGCGCACGAGGTCGCGCACCACCGCCGGCACGTTGCCCACCGCCGCGACCGGCACCACAAAAACATCCGGCGAGCGCGCGCCGGGTGCCACCCCCTCGAGGGGCGCCACGGGCGCCGAGCGCGCCTTCGCGGCCGGCGCCCCCTTCGCACTCGGGTGGAACAGCACGTGCAGCTTCTCGCCGAGTTCCCGGCAGGCGTCGGTCGCCCGGCGGTCGCCGTAGACGAGGATGACGACATCGCCGCGGTAACTCGCCAAGTCCTGCTTGCGGCCGAACTGGTCTTCGAGCACGAGCACCGCTGCCTTGGGGTCGCCCGCCTTCGCCTCGGCGCTGGCGGGGTTGAGCGGCACCACGGGCGCGGGCGCCTGGGTCGGGGGCGGCGCCTGGCCGCAGGCACTTCCCGCGACGGCCGCGACCAGCATGAGAATGGGGGTCAGTTTCACTCGGACACTCCGCGCCGCCGGCGCGCCTCCCACGTCGAAAGCCGCGCCGCCGCGACCATGAGGAACACCACCGTAAACGCCGCCACTACCGTCGCGCTCGGCCAGACGGCGCCGAAGTCCCGCGCCTGCCACGTCGCCGCGTCGAACCCGCGCATCGCCCACGCCGTCGGGAACAGCAGCGACAACTCGCGCGCCCACCCCGGCAGCAGGAACGCCGGGAGCCACAGCCCGCCCAACATCGACACCGCGAGGATCACCAGAATGCACACGCTGCGGGCGCGGGCCTCGGTGCCGCCGACCGCCGCGACCATCAGCCCCGTCGCCGCACTCAGGCCGCTGACCGCCAGCGCGAGCAGGATGAAGCCGGCGACCGAGCCGGACACCGTGACGCCGAACACGAGGTAGCCGAACGCGAACGTGACGGCAATCTGCAAGGCCGCAACCATCGCCGTGGCGAGCGCCTTGCCGAGCAGCACCGCGCTCAAAGGCACCGGCGCCGCGTGCAGCCGCATCCACAGGCTCCGCCGCCGCTCCCTCAACAAGAGCAAGCCGCTTTCCATGCCCCAGAACAAGAGGTACTGCAGCGTCATGCCGCAGAAGCTGTGCGAGTACGAGTTGAACGGCCGCGCGCCGGCGCCGGTGACGGCCTCGGGCGCGACGCGGAACGGCAGGGCGAACTCGCCGCCCGCCGCCGACTGGCCGAGCGCGGCGAGCTTGCGCCTGGCGATGCGGCGCATCAAGAGTTCGCTGACCACGCCCTCGGCCCACTGCGCCTCGCTGCCACTGAGCGGGTGGTGCAGCACCGGCACGACGGGTTTGTCGAGGGACGCGGGGCGGAACGCCGCCTGCGCGAGCGGCGACCACTCGCCCAGCGACCCCAGCCCCGCCGGCAGAACGAGCGCCACCCCCGGCCGGCGCTCGGCGGCACGCGCCGTGGCCTCGGCGCGCGTCACCACTTCGACTTCGAGGCGGGGACTCGACTTCAAGTCGGCGAGCAGTTCGGCGGCGAGCGGCGAGTCGTCCTCGCACACCACCATCAGCGGCAGTTGCGCGGCTTGTTTACCGGGGCCGCGGTCGAAGATCAGCCCGAACGCGCTCGCCAGCGCCACCGGCACCGCGAAGCAAAAGAGCGCGGCGCGCCGGTCGGCCCAAAAGAGCGACCAGTCTTTGGAGGCCAGCGCCCACACCAGGCTCAGGTGGCGTCGCACGGCGCCTCCTGCTCGTGCGGCGCGCCGCTTGTCATCGGTTGGGCGTGGTACAGGTGGTCGAGGCGCCCCGGCGGCGTGCGGAACGTTTCGAGCGCCACGCCGTCGCCCAGCACCACCGCGAGCGCCCGGCCCAGCAACTCCTGCGTGTCGGCGCCCAGTCGCAGGCGGCGCCCGGTGAGTTCGAGTTCGACGCCGGGGCCGACGCGGCGCTTGAGGCTCTTGACGAAGAACTTCGGTAGCACCTCCCGAGTGTGCGCGTACAAGACCGCCCGGCCTAGGGGGTTACTGCGGATCAACTCGGCCGGCTTGCCGAGCGCGACGAGTCGGCCGTGCCGCAGCACCGCCACGCGGTCGCACCCCGTCTCGGCTTCGTCGAGGTGGTGCGTCGTCAGCAGCACCGCGTGCCCCGCCTCGCGCAACTCCGAGAGCGTGTGAAACAAGGCGTCCCGGCTGGCGGGGTCGAGCGCGGCCGTCGGCTCGTCCAAGAGCAATAGTGGCGGGTTGTGCAACAGCGCCACCGCGAGGTTCAGGCGCGACTTCATGCCGCCGGAGAAGCCGCCGACGCGATCGGAGTGCCGCGCCGCGAGCCGGCTCAGGTTCAGGCCGTAGGACACGCGCTCGGCGAGTTCGCGGCCCCGCAGCCCGTAGAGTTTGCCGAAGAACGCGAGGTTCGCCGCGGCACTCAGTTCGTCGTAGAGCGCCGGCTCCTGCGGCACCAGCCCCACCCGGCCCGCGTAGCGCCGGGGGTCGTCGCCGCGACTGACGCCATCGACGCGCGCCGTCCCCGAGTCCGGCTCGCGCACCCCGGCAGCGACAGCCAGCGTGGTCGATTTGCCCGAGCCATTGGGGCCGAGCAGCCCGACGATCTCGCCGCGCGCGACCGAGAGCGTCACCCCATCGACCGCGAGGCGCTCGCCGTAGCGGACGCGCACGGCATCGAGTTCGAGCGCCGGCTGGGCGGTCATGTCGGCTCCGGCAAAAATTGGGCGGGTCCGTCGCGGTGCGGGGTCACCATTTAGCCGAGGCGGCGCGGGCGCGTCAACCCGAACCGGGCGGGGGCGGTCGGGGCGGCAGGTCTTCGTATTCTGAG
>CAXTPM010000030.1:0-5427 GCA_964245865.1 uncultured Fimbriiglobus sp.
GTGCGTCAGCGACACCCTGCCACCGTGAGGGCGCTAATAGAATCGGCCCCGGCCGACCCGAGCGGGGCGCGCCAGCGCTCCGAGCCTGTCCGCCACTTACGACTTGCCGTAAGAGATGGAACGACTCGGAGTGCTGGCGCGCCCCGCTCGGGTCGGAACCGACCCCCTGGGAAGTCTCGTGCCTGACCTAGCCAGCGTCACCGTCGCCGCCGATGTCGCCGCTCTGCCCGGCCCGGCCGTCGTCGTCGAGGCGACCGCCGCGAGCCTCGCGCTGTGGGGCGGGCCGTTCCTGAGCGTGCTGGAACTGGTCGCGGCGCGCTTCGGACCCCGCACCCAGGTCGCGTTCCTCGGCGGCGGTGCGTTCCGCCCCATCGGCGAGGTCGTCGCCGCCGCCGACGGCCGGGCGGGCCCGGTGGACCTGGGGCGCGAACTCGGGCGCGGGCCGGTGCTGGGGCCGAGTCTTCTGCCGCTGCTCGACTCCCCGCGTCCCCTGCTGGTGCTGCTCGGCGGCGCGGCCCTCATCGACCGCGACGACTGGGCCGACTGCGGACTGCCCGTGGCACTCGTCTACCGACTGGCCGGCGACGCGCAAGCCCCCGCGGCGGGGTGGGCCGAGTTCGACTCGGGCGCCGACCTCGACGGGCTCGTCGAGCGGCTCGCCGACCCCGTGACGCACCTCCGGCTCGGCGCGCCGGGGCTGGTGGCGGCGGCGTGGGACGCGCCGGGCCTGGAGTGGGAGCGCGGCGAGCTCGCCGGGAACCCGACCGGGCTGGCGAGCGCGCGGTTCCTGCGACTGCCGGGGGGCGCCGGCGAGCCGGCGGCGACGGTCACGCACCGGAGCGGCCGGCGGCAGCGGGTCGCGCTGCGCCCGGCCGAGTTGCCGCCGGGGCCTGCGCCCCTGGAACTCTCGCCGCCGGAGGCCGCCGTGCTGCGGCAGTGGTCTGCGGGCCGGGGTTTCTATTGCGCGGGCTGCCGGCGGACTCACGAGCCGGGGGCGGTGGACTGCCGCGCCGGGCCGGGGAGTCTGCTGCCGAGCCTCGCCGCCGGGGTCTACGAGCTAGTCGCCGAGGGCGCCGGCTGGCTGGCCCGCTCGGCGCCGAGCGGCGTCGTGCCGCTCGACGGTGAGTTGCTGCTCGGCCCCCACCCCGGCGGCGCGCGGCTCTACCACTGGACCGAGGCGGGGCTCGTGCCGGCCGAGGGCGAGGTTCCGCGACTGCCGACGAGTCGGGGCGGCGGGCTGGTGGTCGTCGCGGGCCGAAGCGCGTGAAGTCAGTCTCGGCGACCGGCGCCGCCTGCCGGGCTGGGCGGTGTTGGCCGAAGGTCACTGGGATGCACCGCAGGCCGGTGATTTCGGGCCCAGGCAACTGGCCACGTTTAGCCGCCCCGACCCCAGCGACTTCTTCTCCAACTCTTCCTCCCCTTCCCCGCGCGACCTCACTTCCCTGGGGCCACTTCTTTCCCAGTTTCGACCGCCCCTCCCCTGGTAGCCGGCGTCGGAGCCGACTAAGCTGGTGTGTCTAACCCCGTCCCCGCCCAGGGCCGAACCGATGCGCGACGTGATCGACTGCCTCTGCTGCGGCGAGGCCATTCCCGTCGGCGGGGGGCAAGTGGGCCAGGCGGTAATCTGCCCGCGCTCGCACCAACTGGTGAGGGTCGAGGCCCACCGGGTCCGGCGCGAGGCGTTACCGGCCCCCGCGGCCGAGGCGGCGGCGGGCCACCCCGACCCCAGGGTGCGGCGCGCCCGGCGGCTGGCGGCGTCCGTCGGGGCCGTGGCCGTTCTTGCGCTCCTGGCCGGCGGGGCGGGGCTGAATCTGCGCGAGAAGTCGCGCAACGCGGCCAAGACGCCTGGGGACGTTGCCGCCGTCGAGGGCAAGCCGGCCGCGGCGAGGCCGGCGGCGATCGCGCTCGGCAACTCGTACCCCGCCCCCCCAGCAGTGCCGCAGCCGCTGCCCGCCGCGTCGCAGCCGGCGCCGACCCCGAGTCCGGCGACTGTTGCGACCCCCGTGGCCACGCCGGCTGCGAAGCCCGCCCCGGTCGCGCCCGTTCCCTTCGTCGCCGCCCCGGCCCCCGCTGTGGTCGCCGCCGCGCCTTCGGTCCCGCCTCCCACTCCGCGATCCGCGCTCCGAGTTCTACGCTCCGAACCCCGCCCTCTGGACCGGCGCATCGATGTCCGCTCGGAGTCGGAGCTGCTGCGCGACCTGCTATCAGTGCGGGAGGTCTCGCTCGACACGCCGCAGTCGGGCCAGGCGGTCGCGGCGGACCTTGTGGCGCTCGCGCAGGCCGCCCGGCAAGCCGGCGGCGCGTACCCCGGCCCGGCGGTGGCCGCGCGCAAGCGCCCCGACTTGGCGTCGCTGCCGTTCCGGCTCGGGGCCGAGGCGGTGCTCGACCGCGAGCGCGCGCAGGAGTTGCAGACGCTCTCGCTGAAGCTGCGCGCGCTGATTACGGCGAGCGTGGCGCCCGGCGACCCACGCCCGGACCCCGCGCGCCTGAGCGCGAAGCTCGCCGGCGACGGCGAGTCGTCGCCGGTGTGGACGAGCGAGCAGGCCGTACCGTGCGTGCAGCAGTTGCTCCAGGCCGAGCCGGCCAAGACCCGGCTGGTGTCGGTCGCCGCGCTCGCCGAGAACCGCGGCGACTCGGCCACGCGCGCCCTGGCGAGCTGGGCGGCGTTTGACTGCGAGTCGGCGGTGCGCGCCGCGGCCGCTCGGGCGCTAGTGGGGCGCGACCGCGCTTTCGTCCGCGCGCTCTTGCTGGAGTTCTGGCACCACCCGTACCCCCGCGCGGCCGAGCACGCCGCCGAGGCGCTGGTCGAGTTGAGGGACGAGGGCGCCATTTCCGAACTCGCGCCGCTCTTGGCGAAGCCCCGGCCCGACCGCGAACTGGCGCTGAGCCTCGACGGCAAGCCCGGCAGCTACCGGCGCGAGTTGGTGCGCGTCAACCACGCCCGCAACTGCCTCTTGTGCCACCCGCCGTCGTTCGACCCCGGCGACTTGGTGCGCGGGAGCGTACCCGACCCGGCGAGGCCGCTGGCGAGTTCCAGCCCCGCGTACTACTCCGGCGGCTCTACGTTCGTGCGCGCCGACACCAGCTACCTCAAGCAAGACTTCGCGGTTCCGCAGCCGGTGGCCAACCCCGGCGCGTGGCCGGCGCACCAGCGCTACGACTACCTGGTGGCCGTGCGGCAAGTGAAGCCGGGGTCAGCCGAAACCACCGGCGCGGACCCGTACCAAGAAGCGGCCCTGTTCGCCCTACGCGAACTCAGCCGCCGGCCGGGAGCCGAGCGCGCGCAGTTCGTTTCGGCCATCGCCCCGACCGAGCGCCCTGCAGCGGGGGCGGTGGCCAAGGCGCTGGTGCAGTCGGCCGACCCGATGGCGCTAGTCGAACTCGGCCAGGCCGAGTTGACGCGGCCCCTGTTGGCGATGGATGCGACTGAGCGCCTGCTGGCCCTCGGCGGCTTCCGCCGGCGGCACGGCGAGTCGGCGGCTGGCCTGGCGCTGGTGGCGTACCTGGAACCGCTGGCCACGTCCGGCCCCGCCGGCGCGCGAGGGGTAGCTGGCGAACTCCTCGCGGCGGTGCGCCGATCCGGTGTCCCTCAAATGAGTCTTGCCGAGCTTCCGCGAGCGAAGAAACTTCTGAGCGACCCGCGCCCCGAGGTGCGGCGGGACGCATTGGACGCATTGACTGACCAAAAGATGCTCAGCGTTGATGAACTCACGGCGTTGGTTGAGTCCGACCGCGACCCACAGTTCCGCCGACGTGGCGTCGCAGCACTTGCCGCCGGGCCGTCCACCCGGATCGGGCAACTGACCAAGACTTGGCGTGCGCTCGTGGAACTCCTGCGGGACCGCGACCCTGGGGTCCGCGCTGCAGCGGCGCAAGGCCTAGTTGCGCTCGACTACGCCGAAACCGACGAGGCCAAAGCGGTGGCCGAGGCGCTAATATCGCGGGAGAACTGGACCGGCGCCGGCGACGAGCGGGCGCGGTTCCAAGCCGCTCTGATGACTATCGTAGCCAAGCTCGGCAAGCGCACGCCGGCCGCAATAACGGTCATCGTCGCGCAGTCTGGCACGCCGACCGACCTGAGCGACGACTCCCTCGCTAAGCTGTTGCTGAGCGGCGCGACCCCCGACGCCTCGTCCGACGCGGCGCTGGTGCGGCTGATGGCCCGCCCCAAGCTCTGCCCGGCGGCGGCTTCGCTCAGCGCCCAGATCGGCCCGCGCCTCATCCCCGCGCTCGCGGCCGCGCTGAAGGAGCGGGACGCGCCGCCGGAGGCCCGCGCAGCGATGGCCGATTTGCTCGGCAGGCTCGCCGGCGCCGACGGCCGGGCGACCACCGCCGCGCGGCGCCAGGCACTCGACGCCCTGGTGGCGCTGAAGTCGGGCGACCCCGACCCGGCAGTGCGCGCGGCCGCGTCGAAGGCACTGGCGCCGCTGACCAGGGGGGTGGGGCAGTGAAGTTGACCGTCGATGCCCGGCGCTTCCCGCGCGTGAAACTCGGCGACCTGCGCGTCGGCCTCTTGCCGACCACCTTCGCCGAACTCGACTTCGTCCTCGGCGCCCCATCTGGGCTGGCGTGGTACGACGACCTCGTGGCCGCCCACCCACGCGGCAGTTGGCGCGACGCCGGCGCGGGCGCATTCGTCGGCGGCGTCCGCGCCGAGGAGGCCGCGCAGTTCGCCGCGTGGGCCGAACCCGGCGGGCGACTGCTTTCGGGCGAGGAGTGGCGGCAACTCGACCGCGACCTCGACCGGCCGGCAGATCGCGCCGAGATGGCGAAGCTCGCCGCGCACCCCCGGCTGCACCCGGCCGCGCGGGCGCTGGTGCGGGCTAGCTTGCAGACGGCCAAAACCTGGTGCGACGTGGCGCGCCTTAACGGCGGCCTGCTCGAGTGGGTGTCCGGCCCCGCGGGGCCGGGCCTGCTCGGCCGCCCCCCGGCCGACCGCATCGCCCTGGTGATGGACCCGCAGCGGCACGACCCGGCACGACCGCTTTCGGGCGAGCGCCACCCGGCGTTCGGCTTCCGCACCGCCGCGCCGGACGGGGGGCAGGCGTGATCGAGGCCGCGCAACTCCTGTTCAGCAACGTCGAGGCCGAGCAGTCGCCGACGCGCACGCGGGGCTTCCAGGTCTGGCTCGCCTCGCGCGCCCTGAGTGCCGAGCGGCGGAAACTGATCGCCAAGCGCGTCGATGACTACAAGTTGCCCACCCCGCCGCCCGCCGCCCCCAGCGAGTTCCGGCGCACGGTGTACGCCGAACTCGCGGACGGCGCGACGGTGTTCGCCCAGACGGTGCCGCTCGACGGCCGGGACAAGTTCGGCCGGGGCGGGCGCTTCCACGCGCACGCCGTGTGTCTCACCGCAGAGGAGTTCGCCGCCGCGGGGGGTGATCCCGGCGCGATCTTGGCCGGGCTTGCCGGGCTGTTCCGCGAGTCG
>CAXTPM010000030.1:5437-11839 GCA_964245865.1 uncultured Fimbriiglobus sp.
CCGAGGCCGACCTGCACCGCGTGACCGGGCGCGACTCGGAGCTGCCGCCGCTCGGGTTCGCACCGTCGCCTGGGGTTGCCGGGCTAGTCGTGCCGCCGGCGGTGCTTGCCCAGATCGCGGCGAACTTGCTCGAAGCGGCGCCGAAGGTGGTGGTCGTGGTCGCGCCGCCCACGGAGGTGCTGCACTTCGCCGTTGCAGTACTCGCCGGGCTGCCGGGCGCTCTGAAGTCGCGCCTCACGTTCGACACACTTTCCGCCGGCGCGTCGCTGAGCACGCAGCCGTACGCGCTGGTGGGGTGCCCCGACGCGGCCACGCTGTCGCGCTGGCCGTTCCGGCGGTACGTGCGACTCGACCCGATCACCTGGGCGATCGCCCCGCCCCTGACAGCCGAGGTGGCGCTGCCGGCGTGCCTGCTGGCCGAGGCGGGGTGGGCGGAACTCGACGAGCCGGCACGCGAACTGGCGTGGAAGTCGGCCGGGGCCGTTGCGGCCGGGCGGTTCGGCGACGAGTCGCTCGGGCGGTGGGCCGCACCCGCGCACGGGTTCGTCGCGGCGCTGCCCCGGATTCGGTCCCGCATCGACGCCGCGCTCGCCGCCGCCCTGCCGCCGTCCGTGGCCGAGTTGCCGGCGCTGCGGGATCTCGCCGAGGCGTGGTGGGCCGAACGGCCGTACTGGGAGCGCCTGGCGTGCCTCGCCGGGACGCTGCCGGTCTGGGCCATGCTCGGGCCGCTGGCCGACGAGTGGGGCCGCGACGGGGCGCCGAGGCCGCCGGCGCGCGAACTCGCGGCCGTGACGGAACTCTCGCTCGCCGACTGCCGCATGTGGGGCCGGCTGGCGCTGATTTGCACGCGCTGGGGCGAGTCGCCGCCGGAGTCGTGCCGCGACCTGGCCCACGAACTGGGCGACTCCGAGTGGTTCGACGCCTGGGCGCGCTCGACGCTCGACGGGCGCCTACGCTGGGAGGGACCGGCGGTGCTAGCCCAGCTGCGCGCCGAGGGCTTCCGCGTCGGCGACCTGCGCGAGTTGCGCCTCGCGGCAGCGGTGTCGCCGGACTCGGTCGAGTTGGCATACGCGGCGGCCCTGTGCAGCGGGGCCGAGGCGATCCGCGCGCTCACGAAGAGTACCGGGCCGGTCGGGGTCGCCCAGGTGATCGACATCGCGGCCGCTCGGAGCCTGCGGTGCGAGTGGGGCTACGCCAGGCGCACCCACGGCTACGCGGTCGGGCTGTTCCTCGCCGACCCCGACGAGTTGCTGGGCGACGCCCTCGAAGACTTACGCGACAAGGACCGCTTCGCGCTGCTCGGGGCGGTGCTCTTCCCCGGCGGTCCCGCGCCGGAGTGCGAGCGGGAGCTGCTCGATCAGACCCACGCGGAGATGCGCCTCGAGGTCAAGCAGATCGCGGCGGCGCTGGGGTCGCGCGGACCAGACCCGGCCCTCGCGGCGCAGCTCGCCGCCGCCGGGGACGAGGCGTTCCGGCAGCTGGCGAACCGGCTGGTGGTCGAGGTGTTCAAGTCCGAGCGGGTGGTGCGGCCGGCCGACGACGCGGGCACGGCGTGGTTCGTCGGGCTGGAGGCCGCGCCGCTTTTGCCCGGCGACCCGCGCCTGAGTCTGGCGCACAAAGCCCTCGGGCTGGTGCTCGCCGCCGTGCTGCCCGAGCGCGGGCCGGCGCCAGGGCCGCACTCGGTGGAGGCGCGGCGGCTGTGGTGGCTCTTGAACCGGCTGCGCGACCCCAACGGCACCACGCGGGCGATGATCCCGATCGGGTGACGGAACTGCATCGCCGACGCTCGCGTGCCGACGATACTGGTGCTAGGTTCGACCCGTGGACCATGAACTCGATGAGCCGCCACTCCCCGGATGCCTGATCGGCACGCCGCTCTGGGCCGCGCTGTCGCAGGCACGGCGGGACCACGTCTGGGACGCGGCGATGGCCCTGGCCGGCGTCGAGTTCTATGACGAGCGCCTGGCGACTCTGCCCCGGCCGCTGCTCGACCTGCTGGCGAGACTGCCGCAGGGGCGCGACGCCCTCGCAGGATACGCGCGGGTGAAACGGCTAGCGCAACTCCCACCAAGCCTGGCATCCGACCCGGAACTCGCCGCCCTAGCTGTGCCGGCGCTCGACGGCCCGCCCGGCGAGTGGCTGGCGAGGTCGCGTGAGCCGATGAGCCAAGACCCGCTCCTCGCCGCCGTGCAGCGGCGATGGGCGTCTGCGGGCGCCGCGCGGCCCTCGGAGGAGCAGATGCTGGCCGTCGCAGGCCTCATCGCGGCGTCCGCACAGCCGTGGGACAAGCTACGGCTGGTGATTGATCGTTGGGCAACGGAGGTTCCGCCTGCCGAACTGGTCGGGCGCGCCGCCCAGGCCGGCCTCGAACGCTGGTTCGCCGCGTGGGCACGCTCCACACTCGCGGCCTGGCTGCGTCTACCCAGTAAGCAAGTCCTCAAGGCGCTGCGGGCGCAGGCCTTCCGCGTGGCCAACCCACGCGAAGTTCACCTCGCAGCAGCCTCGTTGCCGAAATCGGACGAGTTGGCATACGTCGTCGCGCTTCTCGGCGGGGTAACGCTGATCCGGGCGCTCACCGGCACTTCGATGGCGCGGGGGCCGCAGTTCCTTGCCGATGTCGTCGCAGCGACCGGGGCAAAGGTTGAGTGGGGCTACGTCGGTCGCCATGACGACGGCTACGGGGTCGGGCTGTTTCTCGCCGACCCCAACAGACTGATCGGCCGCATGCTCGAGCGGCTACCGGTCAAGGATCGCTGGACGGTCTTGGACCGCACGTTGTTCCCCGCTGGGGGGCCGAAACTCGTTGCCGGCAACGACCCAATGTCTGGAGTTTCTAACGACCGGGACTTCCGAAAAGTCATGCAGGCAATTCTGTCGTCGGGCCGCGACGCCGAGCGCGGCGGGCTGATCGCGCAGTTGAAGTCCGCGCCCGACCCGTTGTTCCGACAGGTTGCGGAGCAGTGCGTGCTCGGGCGGTTTATGGCGCAACCCCAGGTGCGTCCTGACGGCGACTCGGCGTGGTTCGTCGGCCTGGAGTCCGAACCGTTCGACGCCGGTGACGAAGCGCTCCCCGTCGTGCTGCGGGCGTTCGGCCGACTCCTCGCGGCCGTACTGCCCGAGCGCGGCCCGGCGCCCAGGCCCGGCAGCCCAGAACTCCGGCGGTTGTGGTGGCTGCTGAACCGCCTGCGTGAGCCCACCGCCACCGCGCGGATGATGATCCCCACGCCGTCCTAGGCGGATTTGTCTGCACTAACCGCCGCCGGGTCCCTATTATCACAGTCAACCCTGGGGCGACCGCCGTGATGCTCTGCCCGTTCTGCCAGACCGCCGTGAGCGCGTTCGCCCCCGGCCCCGAGGGCAAGGGGCTACGCTGCCCCCTGCCCGAGTGCGTCGGCCGCGACAACGACGTGCCGGCGCTCTACACCCGCGACTACGCCGCGCACCCGGCCGTGCCCCTGAGCGTGTTCGGCCCCGGCGGGCACGGCAAGACCGTGTTCCTGGAGGCGTTCGTCACCACCCTCGAACGCCGCGTCAGGTGGCCCCGCTTCAGCGCGCAGTTCATGGACGAGGCCGGCATGGCCGCGGTGCGCATGCGCCTCCGGGCGCTGCGCGAAAGTGGCGCGCTGCCGGACACGACGCAGGCCGTGTTCCCGACGCCGCGCATCCTGCGGCTGCGCAACGTCCCGGTGGTGGGCGGCTGCCAGCTCCTAATGTACGACACCTCCGGCGAGACGTTCCGCGACAGCGAGTACCTCATCGACGCGGGGCGCTACGTGCGCAACAGCCCCGTGGTGACGTGGCTGGTGAGCCTCACCGAACTCGACTACCCCGAGCAGCTCTCGGACCTGATGACGACCTACGCCGACGGCATGGCCAAGATGGGGGCCGACTGCCGGGACCAGGCGCTGGTGCTGACGCTGACCAAGGGCGACCTGCTCCTGGCGCGGCCGGACTTCCCGAAGTCGGCGAGGGAGTTCCTGGCCGACGACGACCTCGACCCGGCGGCCGGGGCGTGGGGCAAGCTCGCGGCGGTGTCGGAGGCGCTCTCGGACTGGCTCGCGACCACCGAGCACCGCAACGTCGTGAACATCCTGCGCGACCAGTTCCGCGAGGTGCGCTTCTGCGTAGTGAGCGCCCAGGGCGCCGCCGCGCGGGACCAAGTCCTGCAAATGGAGTTGATGCCGCGCGGGGTGCTGGCGCCCCTGTTCTGGGTCTGGCGGCTGAGTTCCCCCGGCGTTTCGGTCGAGACCGGCGGAGGCCGCACCGAGCACTGGGGGCTGGCCGCCGCGCTCTCCGGGGCCCCGGCGGGGGCGACGATCCGCCTCGAGCCGGGGGTGCACCGCCTCTCGGAAAGTGTGCTGTGCCGCAACCCCGTGGCGATCAGAGGCAGATCGGCGGCGCTCGTGCGGATCGAGAGTACGGCCGCCAAGTACGCCGTGGTGGTGAAGACCGAGGGGCTGGTGGCGTTCAAGGGCGTCACGCTGGCGCACTCGGGGGGCGAGCCGGCGGACGTGGTGCGCGTCTTCGGCGGCCGGCTGGCGCTGGAAGATTGCGTCGTCACGGGCGGTGTGGGCGGCCCCGGCGCGGGCGGCGACGGGCTGGTGGTCGCGGACGGCGCGGCGGTGCTCCTGCGTACGCAACTCGTGGCCAACGCCCGGCACGGCGCCTCCGGCATCGGCGGCGAGGTGAGTGCCGGCGACTGCGCCGCCGAGCGCAACGGCGGCGCGGGCTTTTCCCTCTCGGGGAAGTCCGCGAGGCTGGCCGACTGCCGCGCGGTCGGCAACGGCCAGCACGGGCTGCGGCTCGCCGGCGCGTGCGCCGCCGAGGCGCCCGGCTTCAACGCGACCGGGAACAAGCGCGAGGGGGTCTCGGTGGCCGGGACGGCGCAACTGGCCGCGCCGCGACTGGCGTCGTCCGCAAACCAGTCCCACGGCGTGGCGGCCCTCGACCAGGCGCGCGTCACGCTCGACTCGGCCCAAATCACGGGCAACCGCGAGGCGGGGCTGTACGCCGACGGCAACTCAGCCCTGGTCGTCCGCGGCGGCTCCGTCACCGGCAGCGAGCGCGCCGGCGCCGTGGCGGTGGGGTCGGCGCGGCTCGAACTGGTCGGCGTCGAGGTGCGCGGCAACAAGGGCGCGGGCGTGGTCTGCGGCGGCGACTCCGGCGGCACCCTCGACCGCGTGACCGCCTCGGGCAACGGCCTCGAAGGTCTGCGGATCACCGGGAATGCACGGTTCGAGCTTGGCCCGTGCGATCTCGCCGATAACAAGAAGGGGCCGCGGCACGTCGCGCCAACGGCGGTCGTCACGGCGCTGGCACCGGTGGCCCCCGCCGCTGATGGGTCGGCGGCGGGTGCGAGCGGGGCGGCACCTAGGGCGGGCAAGCGGGGCTGGTTCAGCTAGACTCTCACCGAGCGGGGCGACGCCGATGCCGGCCGACGACGACGAGCAACTCACCGCCGCCCCGCGCCCGGCCTACCCGGCGAGCGCGACCGCGCGACCGTCCCCGACGCAGGCGGCGAGTTCCGAGGGCGTGCGCTTCGGCGTGGCCGGCGTGTTCCAGACCTACTCCGATCTTGTCACCGCCCCCGGCGAGCGCGGCGTCGTCCGCTACGTCACCGACGGCGTGAGCTACACCCCTCCCCCCGTCGGGCCGCGCTGGCGCCCGGTGCCCGGCGAGGGCGGCAAGTACGAACTCCCGTGGGGGGCCGCTCCGCCGGTGCGCACCCTGGGCGACCTGCGCGACGAACTCAACGCGGCCGGCAAGCACCAGCGCGAGCAGCCGGGGCACCCGCTCCGGCGGCAACTCGACTCGGCGGGAGTCGGGCTGGCCGAACTCGCCGCCCGACTGCACGCCGGTGGCTGGACACTCGGCCTGATCCGCCGCGACAACGTGGTCCTCAAAGGTGACGAGCCGGTCCCCGCCGATCTGGGCTTCCGCTGGCAGGGGTCGTCGGGTGACGCCCCGTGGGACGCCTCGCCGGGTCGTCCGCCGTGGCTTGCCGACGACGCGCCGGACACCTGGCTGTGGGACCGCCCCGCGATCACCCGGCAAGTCGCCGACGGCAGCGTCCCCGGCGTGGCCCCCGTCACGCCGCTGGAAGATGTCCGCACGCTGGGGCGCCTCCTGGCGTGGCTCGTCGGCGGCTCGCCGGACCACACCCCGATGGTGGTCGAGAGTTCGCCCGAGGTCTGGCGGCTGCTGCGCCGCGCCGCACTGGGACAGGTGGCGACGGCGGACGACCTGGCGGCGGGGCTGCGGCGCACCCCTCTGAGTAGCTTCTACGACCCGGCGGTGGAACTCGTCGCCCCGTTGCGGACGGGGGCTGACCCGACCGAGGAGCGCGAGTCGAAATTCTGGCGGAACGTCGTGTTCGCCGCCGTGCCGATCGCCTTCTGCTTC
>CAXTPM010000030.1:11849-17298 GCA_964245865.1 uncultured Fimbriiglobus sp.
CTGGTCGGCAGCCTAGGGGTTGCCTACCTCGTCACGCGCGGCCCGGCTCCCGACCCCGGCCCCCCTGGCTCGGGCCCCAAGGAACTCGTGCTCACGGCGCCGGCGGTAGACCCGGCCGAGTTGGGCGAGGATTTCGCCGCCGCCATCGACAAGAAGCAACTGCCCGAGGCCGCGAAAGCCCTCACGGCCCTGCACGAAGCGGCCCCGATGGCCCGCCCCACCGAGCGCGGCAAGCTGCTCGACTTGTGGCAGGCCGAGTACAACGCGGCGCTGGAACTCGCCGACGACCCCGCCGAGCGCCTCGTGGCCGGGGGCCGCTTCCGTGCGCTCGCCGACGAGCTGGCGCCCCTGGTGGGGAAGTTCCCCGACCCCGACCCGACGCTTCACTTGAAGGAGACCGAATGCCTGACCCGCGCCCAAGCCTACGCCGACGCACTGGACCCGAAGTGATCGCGCTAATGCTGGCCGCGCTGCTGGCCGGCAGCGCCGCAGCGCAAGAACGGCAGCAGAAGCGGCAACAGTTCCAGCCCCCGGCCAACGCCGCCCCGGGCGCGGCCGACCCCAACTTACGCCGCCAGGATACGACGCTGTACCTGATGCTGCGCACCGGCCCGAAGGAGACCGAGCAGGGGATTCTCGACACCATCGCCAAGGGCCTGAGCATCATCAACGCCTCGGCCGCGTCGAAGCCGACGATCAAGACGATCTCGCCGGCGATCTACGCCGAACTCACGGCACTCGTGGACCAGGCGACCGACACGCAGGCCGTCGAGGCGGCCGAGGGGATGAGCGTCATTCCGCTCCTGAGCCGGGAGACGCTCTACAGCATCAAAGTCAGCCCCAAGCAGGTCTTGAAGAAGCTCACGGTGACGTACCAGAAGACCGGCGCGAAGGAGTACAAGCCGAAGGCGTCCAAGGGCGAGAACGAGCCGCTGGTGCTGGTCGTGCCGGGGAACTACGCGTTCCGGCCGGACTCCGACGACGTGCCCCAGAGTTACGAGGCGCAGGTGAGCGAGGGGCCGGGCCAGCCCGACGGCACCCTCAAGGGCGTCTGGCCCGTGGCCGACCGCTTCTTCGTGGTGACGGTGCGCAACTTCGCCGGCAACAAGGAGCGCCTGTTCGAGGTGATCCAGGACGGGCAGCAGGTCGCCAACCCCTTCTCGGACGTGAAGCTCGGGAGTGACTTCCTGTTCGCCTTCGCCGGGCTGAACTCCAGCGCGGGCCTGACCGACAGCGGGATCGACGCCGAGAACAAGATCAAGCTGAGCGCCGAGGCGATCCCGAAGCGCGCCGCGCGCCGCGTGTGGGCGCTGTTTCCGCTGGACGAGGCCGGCCTCAAAGCCGCGAAGGCCAAGTACGGCAAGATGGGCACGTCCGAGATCAGCGCCGCGATTCGCGCCGAGAACCCGGCGCGGGCCACCGGCGCCGCCCCGGCGCTGGGCGCCGAGGGGGCGCCGAGGTGGTACGAGCTGACGGCGGCCCAGGGCGCCAACGGCCTGCCAGCCGGGCCGTTCGCCGCCCAGGTGCAACTGGCCGACCTGCCGGCGATGGCGCAGAAGTTCCCGACGATCTCGGCGCTCTACGTCTGGGAGTTCGACAACGCCAACGGCACCGCCCCCGAGGCGATCCGCGTCGAGCACCCCACCGACGGCCCCGCGGTCGCGCTCGAGCGGGAGCGACCCAACTGGCAGCGCGCGATCACCGACGCGGTGAAGCGCGACGCCGCCAAGCCCAAAGTCAAGGAGTGAGCCGGTGGAGACGCCCGCGCCCCTGACCGACGCCGACTGCCCGCTGCTGCTGCGCCACGGCGGCGCGGCCGCGCGCGAGTTGATGGGCCGCTACGCCGAGTCGCTCGCCCGCCTCGCCGCCGCCGCAGCCGACCCGGAGCTAGCGGGGCTGGCCGGCGAGCGGCTGAGCGCGGTCACCGAGCCGCTGCGGCTGGCGCGGGCCAAGCTGGCACGCAAGCGGTACGTCGTCGGGTTCATCGGGCTGACGCAGGCCGGGAAATCGACCACGGTCAACAACATCCTGGGCGAGGAGGTGTGCAAGTCGGGCCGCACCTCCGACGCCACCTCCAGCCAGCCGGCGCGGCTGCTGCGTGCGCCCGAGAACGCGGTCGAGGTCGAGTACCTCACCCCCGAGCGCTACGCCGCCCGGCGCCGGGCGGTCTGCTCGGCTCTGGGGCTCTCGGCGCCGCCGGAAAAAGACGACGAACTCCTTGTGCTTTTGGACAACCCCGAGACGTTCCGCCAACTCGGCGCCCTGGGGCCGCGGCACCGCGACGACTTGGCGTATCTGAAGGACTTGCTCGCCGCGGCGCGCCGCCACGGCCGGGAGTACCTGCGCGACCCGGCCCGCGCAGTGGCAGGGATCGCCTACGCCGACCGCTACGAGTACACCACCCACCGCCCCGGCGAGGCCGGCGCACGCGAGCTGCTCTTGCGCGAGGCGCGCTTCCTGCTCGACAACTCGAACCTGCCCGACGACCTGGAGCTGTGCGACCTGCCGGGCCTGGACAGCAAGCGCACCGTCGATGACCTCGTGACGCGGGACTACCTGCCCGAACTCGACGGCACGTTCCTGTTCGTCAACGTCGGCATGAACACCCAGAGCGCGGGAATGCTCGGCACGCTGAACCTCGTGGCGAACGAGTTCGGCGGGCGGGCCGGGTCGCGCGCGTGGGTGATTTTCACCAAGATGGACTCGCTGACCTCGAACCACTTCAAGCCCGACGAGAACATCTTCCGCGGCCTGAAAGACATGCTCGCGGGGGCGAACGTGCCGGCGGGCCAGGTGTGCTTTTGCAGCAACGATGTCTTCGCCGCGCTCGCCGCGAACCCCGCCCCGGCCGAGCCGCGCGCCCTGGCCTCCCAACTGCTCAAGCAGACGCCCGCCGAGCCGGTGCCCGCCGTCACCCCGCCGGAGTTCCGCGCCGCGTGGGAGGCACTTTTAGTGGACGGCGGGGTGGGCCGCATCCGCGCGCTGATGACCGGCGAGGTCGGGCGCGCGCTCGCCGGGCAGATTCGCCTGGACGCCTCCGAACAGCTGGAGCGCTTCGACGACGGCCTCGCCCGCGCCGCCGAAGCCGAGCGTGCCCGCCAGGACGGCGGCGGGCAACTCCTCGAGTGGGCGATGACCTGCCGCGCGGAGGTCATGAGCCTGGCCGACATGCTCGCCGCCCGGCCCGACCAGTTCCCGGCGATTGCCGCCGAGGCCGAGGCGCTGAAAGCCGAACTCGGGCAGTTCCTCTCGAACCCCGCCACGGTGCGCGTGGTCGGCGGCCTCAGCGGCGACGGCCTCGCAGGGGAGTTCCGGCTGCACGCCAAGCAGCTCAACGGCACGCTCAACCGCCGCATGACCCAGAGCGACCGGGGCGGCATCGAGGCGATCTACGACGCCGTCGGCGCGAGCCTTTCGACGCTCCCCGCGCCGCCGCGCGGCCGGGTGCGCTCGTGCGGCGAGGAGTGGCAGGGCTACCGCAAGGCCGACCGCGCGGGCGACTGGCTCGACCGGGGCGCATTCGCCTCGCCGGACTTCGAAGACCTTTTGCGCAAGTCCGACGGTCTGGGTGGGGCCGACTACCTCGAACTCATGCATGAAAAGATCGGCGCGGCGGTGCGCCAGACGCTGCACCAAGTCCGCGCCCGGCTGCGGCAGCGCCTCGACGAGCTAAAGTCGTATTTGACGCTGCTGACCGCCGAGCCGGCGGAGGCGCCGTGACGCGCTGTCGGCGACTTCCCGGCGAGCCGAGGGGCGTCAGCCCACGGCTGCTAGCCACTGGGGTGGGGCGGGTGAGCGGGAGGGACTCTGAATCGTACCGGGCGAGCGACCGGGGGCTGCCCCCCCTCGGCTCGCCGGGAAGGAGCTGACTGCCGTGGCGTTCACGATGACCCTGAGCTTCCGGGATGTCTACTCGCGCGCCGGCCGCGCGCGGCAGTCGTTCCCCGTGGCGGGGCAGTTCAAGCCGACCGCGCCGTGGGACCGCCTCGCGCAGTTCGGCGCCCTCCTGTTCTGGAGGCGCGAGTGGGACTGGCTGTCGGTGACGGCCGAAGTGCCCGCCGAAGCGGGCAAGGGGCCGGCGCGCCCCTTCGGCGGCCGCGCCGGCGACCTCGACGCGGTGTGCGCCGCCCACGGGGTGGCGCGCGACCAGGTGGCGCCGCCGAAGTTCCTCGAGCGCCACGCCGTGCTCGCGGCCAGCCTGCCGAGCGCGAACCGAATCGTGCTCACGCTCGAACTCGACACCGACCGGCCGGAGTTCGGGGCGTACGCGCTCGCCAATCGCGAGGCGCAGTCCGGCGCGGTGGTGCTGCCGCTCGATGTCCTGTTCTTCGACGCCAGGCAGTTCGGCAGCTACGCCGGGCAGTCGGGCAAGTTCGTCGTCACGCTCTCGCCGTGCAAGCCCCTGCCGGAGTTCGCCGGGGCGGTGGCGATCGACCTGGGCAACACCGTGACCGCCGCGGCGATGGCGCGCGACGACCACCCCGTGCAGGACGGCGACGCGGCGGGGCTAGTGGCGCTCGACGAGTTCGCCCGCGGCGACGGGTCGCTGTTGCCCACCGTGGTGCGCTTCGACCGCATCCGCACGCCCGCAGGCGCCCCGGCCGGGCCGAGGCGTTTCCCGAGCCTGCCGGGCGACGACCTCGCCGCGGCGGTCGAGTACAAAGCGGGCCAGCTCGCCGCCGAGGCGGGGGTGGGCGACTTGCCGGAGGGGATCGTGTACGGCGCCAAGCAACTCTTGAGCGTGCGCGAGCCGGCGCCGCCGCTGCCGCTGAACGTCCAGACCGCCCGGCCCGACTCGGCGCCGCAACTCGAGCGCGTCGAGGTGGCCGCGTCCGCCCCCGGCGAGCTGGTGTTCGCCCACGCGGTCAGGCGCCTTCGGGAGACCGCCAAGGCGTGGCCGTCGGACTTAGTGCTGACGTACCCGACGACCTACACGCACCGCGAACTCGACCAGTTGGCCCGCGCGGCCGCTCGGGGGTGGCTGCGAGCGATGGGCGAGTCGCAGACTAGCGGCGCGGCCGACCCGGCGACGGCGCCGGAGGTGCGGCAACTTGCAACGCAGGCGCGCGAGTGGCTGCGCAGCCCCGCCGGCCCCGGCGTGAGCGCCACGGATAGCGGTGTCATCGGCCTCGCACTCGACGAGGCGAGCGCCTCGGCGTTCTTCCACGTCCAGAAGCGCGTCTTCGGCCAGGCCGGGGGACTCCGGCGCTTCCGCTACCTCCACCCGCGCGGCTCGCACTTGCTCGTGATCGACTGCGGCGGTGGCACCACCGACGTGGTGCTGGCGCGCGTACAAGCTCAAGTGGGCGACGGGCTAGATGTCGAGGTGCTGGGCCGCACCGGGGCGCGCGGCTTCGGCGGCGACCACGTCACGCGCGAGGTCGCGCGTCTGCTCAAGGCCCGCCTGGCACTGGCCGTCCTGCGCCTCACCGACCCGGCGTGCGTGCCG
>CAXTPM010000031.1:0-1147 GCA_964245865.1 uncultured Fimbriiglobus sp.
GCGCTTGGCGAAGTAGTAGCGCAACTCGCCGACCGACTCGCCGAGCACCTCCCCGACCAGTGCCCCCGCCTTCGGCCCCTGCACCGCGATCATCGCCGTGCGGTCGGTCGTGTCGGCGACGGTCGCCGAGTGGTTCACGTTATGCTGTGCCCAGTGCGCCAGAATCTTCGCCCGGTTCGAGGCGTTGACGACCACCAGGTACTCGCCCGCGCCCCAGAACGTGACCAGCACGTCGTCGAGCACGCCGCCACTTTGGTTGCACACGCAGCCGTAGCGCACCTGGCCGGGTTTGAGGTTCGCCACGTGGTTGGTGAACGTGCGCTCGAGTAATCCGAGTGCGCCGGCGCCCGTCACCTCGACGCGCGCCATGTGCGAGATGTCGAACAGCCCGGCGCCCGCGCGCACGGCAGTATGTTCGGCCACCACGCCGGTGTAGAGCACCGGCATCAGGTAGCCGGCGAACGGCACGAGGCGCGCGCTGCGGGCGCGGTGCGCGCTGACGAGCGCGGTGGTCTGGGGTTCCATGCTAGCCACTGTAGGGGCGCGGGCGCCCCGCGGCCACTCCCCACCCCGCCTTGACTGCCCCCGCCCGCGCGGCTATCACGCCGCCCGGTTCCCCCCAGTCCCGCCTGTCCCCCGAGACGGAGTTCGCCCATGACGGTGGCAAAGTGGCGCGTCGGTTTGTGCCTGTTCGGCGTCGGCCTCGCCGGCGCGGCGGGGGTCAGCCTCGGCGGCAGTCCCGCACTCCCCACGGTGGTGCCGACGCGTATCCCCCCGGCCGACGCCGCGCCGGAAGCGGCCCTGGTGCCGGTGCAATATGTGGAGGCGGCGCCCAAGCCCGAGCCGTCGGTGGCGCTCGACTGGGTCGGCCCGCCGACCATGCGACGCGGGCATCAAGCCGACTACTCGTTGATGGTCAAGAACACCTGCGGTCAAACCGTGCAGAAGGTTATCGTGCAGGTCAAGACTCCCGTCGTGGTCGGCGTCGTGAAGACTTCACCCGCCGCGCAGGTGGTCGAGGGCGTCCAACTTTGGGAACTCGGGAGCCTCGCGCCCGGCGAGGGGCGGGAACTCAAGCTCACGCTCGACCCGAAGGCCGGCACCGGCGAGCAGTGCCAGGCGTGGGTGACGTTCACCGGCACGGCGG
>CAXTPM010000031.1:1157-17242 GCA_964245865.1 uncultured Fimbriiglobus sp.
CTGAAGATCGCGGTCGAGGAGCCGAAGATCGAGGCGAAGCTGACGTGCCCGGCGACGGTTCGCGTCGGAGAGCCGCTGATGCTGGACGGCGCGGTGCGAAACGTCGGCACCTGTGCGGCGGAGGGCGGGACTTGGCGCATCCTCGACGAGTCCGGCGCCGTCGTGGCGAGCGACGACTCCCAGACGGGCGTCGTTCAGGCCGGCGTACTTCAGATGCTCAGCCGCCGGCGCCACGCCCTCACGCAGCGCGGCCCGGCCAAATTCACGCTCGTGGTGACTAGCCCCGACCTCGCCAAGCCCGTCACGGCCACCTGCGAATGCGTCGGCGTCGCCCCCGAGTTGGTCGTCAAGCTCGACGCCCCGGCCGAGCACCCGGTGGGCAAGCAAGCCACCTGCCGCGCCACCGTCACGAACGTCGGCGACGCGCCGGCCGACGATTTCGCGTGCCGGGTGGTGCAGGCCGGCGGCTGGACGATGGCCCCCCAGGCGCCGATGATCCCCCGCCGCCTCGAACCCGGCCAGCAGAGCAGCGTCGAGTTCGCCGGGCACGCCGAGCGCGCGGGGGCGAGTCGCCTGGAAGTCGTCGCCACCGCCGGCGCCAAGTCCGCCACCGCCAGCGCCACCACCCGCATCGTCGGCTACCCCGCGCTGCGCGTCGAACTGCTCGACACGGTGGACCCCGTGCCGAAAGGCGCCGAAACGGTGTACGAGATCAAAGTCACCAACACTGGCACGATGGCCGACGGCCAGATCGTGCTGACGTGCCCGATCCCCGAGCAGCTCGAACTCGTCAAAGCCGACGGCCCCGTCCCGGCGAAGGTCGAGACGCTCAACGAACTCACGGTGGTCCGCTTCGAGCCGGTGCGCGAACTCGCGCCGGGCACCGCCATGACCTACCGCGTGGTGGCCAAGGCGAGGCGCAGCGGCGACGTGCGGTTCCAGGCGCGCCTCACCAGCGAGCATTTGACGAGTTCGGTGACGAAGGAGGAATCGACGCGGGTGTACGGGGACTAGTCGCTGCGCTCGAAGGGTGAAGTGCGAAAAGGAAACAGCCGCCGAGAGAGCGTGCCGTCCGCGACGGCGTCTTTCGTTTCGCACTTCACTCTTCCCACCTCACCCTTCGAGCGCAGCGACCCATGCCCCCCTTCGACTTCTTCGCCCTCGGCCCCGACCACGCATCGATCGTGGCGCTACTGTTCGCGGTGCCCGGCGCGCGCCTCTGGGAGCGCGACTCGGCGTTCGACCGGCCGCTGCGCGAGTTCGCCCCTGGGTCGGTGCCGGCCGCGCCGGCGGTGGTGTGGCTCCCGGAGTTCGGGGTACTGCCCAAGCCGGTGCGCGTCGAACTCGATCCGAAACTCTGCGGCGGGCACACCTTCCGCGAGTGCCTGGAACCCGACGCGGCGATTCTGTGGACTCCCGGCCGGCTGGTGGGCGGCACGCTCGGGCGGTCGCGCCTCGAAGCCCCGAGGCCGCGTGGGGTGGTGATGGAGCGGCACCTCAAACGCGACGGAGTGTTCGCCGCACTCGCGGCCGAGTTGGGCGAGTTGGCCGTGGCGACCCTGCCGGCGCGGTTGGTGCTCGCCGAGGCGTACCGCTGGGCCGTGCTACTGGGGCACTTGCCGGAGGCGGGCCGACCCAAGCCCTGGCCGGTGCCAACGCTTTTGCCGGGGCACGCGGCGCCGGGGCCAACAGCGGCCCTGGCGCAGATCAAACAGCGGCCGTGGAACGAATCGGCGTGACGGCTAGCGCTTCGGATTGCTCGCTGGTGCCAGCATGCGCTCGGCCTCGTCGGGGTGCTGCCGCACGTAGCGGGCCGGCCCAGAGAAGAACAGCAGCAGTTGCTCGCAGCCCTGCTCGGCCATGCGCGGCGCGGCGGGGCCGGCGATGCGGAGGAGCGTGCTCGCGGCCCGGCTCTCGGTCTGGAGGTACAATTTCACCGACGGCTCAAACACGCTCTCCCCCGCCGCGGCCGGCAGCGGGGTGCGCGGGGCACTCACCACCGCCACGGCCGACACGGGGACGAGCGGCATCACCGCGCCGGGCTTGATGCGCCCCGTGGCGAGCCAGACTACGCCGTCCGCGGTGCGGGCCACCGCCTGCCACGTCACCGTCGATCCGTTCGCGTCCGACCAGCCGAAGCGGCCGGGGGCGACTTCGGTGATGGGCAGGCACGGCACGTCGAGGCGCTTCCACGCCAGGGCCGCGCGGTCGGGGTGGTCGATCAGCCAGTCGTACACGGCCGGGGAGGCGGTGAACGGCGTCTCGTGGGACTGCGCGGTCATGGTCGGCTTGCGCACCACGGCCGCGACGGCCTCGCGGTACATCGCCGGGATGCCCGCCAGGAACCCGGCCGTGGCCGGCTCGGCGGCGAGGCGGGGGCGGGTGCCCTCGTCGGCCAGCCCGAGCGGGGCCGGGGCGGAGAGGGCGAGAACCCCGAGGCAGGCGATCATGCGGCGCATGCGGGGCTGGGGCACGGCTCACCTCGGCGGCGTGGCGGACGATTCGCACTCGGTCAAGCCCAATTTCGGCAGCCGCGACGCCCCGCCATCAGCCAAACCGCCTCGGGCTTGCCACCGTTGCCAAACCCGGCTAAAAGGGCGACCCTTGCCCCGAACCCCGCGCCGGGTCCACGCCATGCCCAAACTCACTCGCCCCGCTCTGCTCGGCGCCGTACTCGTCGCCGTCGCGGTGGCCGGCGCCGCCGGGTATTTCGCCCTCGGTGGCCCCTCGGTGGACGCGGCCAAATCGCGGGTCGAGTCGGCCGAGCCGGGTCCGGCGAAGCAGCGTGCGTTGCAGGAGTTGTGGCAACTCGGCCCCGCCGGGCGGGACGGGGTGGTGTCGTACCTGAGTCGTCCCGACGCCGCGCCCGACGCCGTGGCCGTCTTGGCCGAGCGCGAACCCGACTGCCCCGCCGAGACTTGGGCGCTGCATTTCGCCGCCGCGTGCCCCGAGGGCCGGCTGGCAATGCTAGTGTGTGTGCCGGCCCTGACGCCCTACGGCCTGGCGTCCGGTAACGCACCGGCGGTGAAGGTGCTGGCCCTGCGACTCGCCGCGAAGTCCGGCGGACTGGTGGCCGAGTCGGCGCAACTTTTGCGCGACCCCGACGCCGGGGTGCGACTCGCGGCCGTAGTGGTCCTCGGCCCCGTCCATGGCGACGCGGCCCCGCTGGTAGGCGAGGAGGAGTTGGCCGGGCTGCTGAACGACCCCGACCCGGCCGTGGCGCGCGAGGTCGCCGACGCGCTCACGGCCCGCGGCCTGTCGCCGTCGCAAGTGGCGATGGCCAAGCAACTCCGGCACCCCGACCCCGCCGAGCGCCTCAGTTTGTTGGTCGATCTCGCGCAAGGCGCGGCCCCCGACGCCGGGCCGTGGCTGGAGCGCCTCAGCCGCGACCCCGACCCGGCGGTGCGGCTGGGCGCGGCGCGCGTGGCCGGCGAGTCCCGCAGCCGCCGGCCGGGCTGGCTCGCCCGCCTCGCCGAGTCCGACGCCGACGCGACCGTCCGGCACTGGGCCGGCTACTACCTGAAGCAGACTCGCAGCGACGTGACCCCGGCGAGCCACTTGGAGTAGTGGTTCGTTGCGCGGATCATGGATCGCGTCTGGACAGTCGCTCGGCTCCCGAGTCCTCAACGAACAACGAGACACGCACCACGGGCCACGACTTTTCCCAGTTCCCAAGTGTCGGGTCGGCAAGCTGTGCGAAAGATTCTTGAAGTTCAAGGGTGGACGGCTCAAGTTCGGTGGGAATCTAGCAGAACACTTTGACGGCGCAGATTGCCCGTTTTTACAACGACTCACGCGGGCGCCGTCAAGGCCCGGTGCAATCCGCCCAGTGTGAACCCTCGTCGCCGGCCCCTTCGATCACGCGGCCGGCGCCGGCGCCCGTCCGGGCCAACCTAGAATCGGGTACGCCGTAGCACCCCTGCAACCCAACGCGCAGAAGTGCCCGCGGCGCGGCCGATCACGAGGACCAGTGCCCAAGGTCGGGCCGGGATGGAACCAAGCCGCGCGGCAGCCGCCGCGCGGTGGCGTCGGGCCGAGCCGACGGACGGGACGGGGGCCGACCCCCGAACGGATTCGCCCCGCGCGAGCGGGCGGGGCCAATCTCCCGTCTCGAAGTCGGCCCGCACTGATCGCTCGGAAGACAGGGTCCGATGCTCGTACTGTCGCGCAAAAAGAACGAGTCGATTGTCATCAACAACGACATCGTGATTACCGTCGTCGAAATCCGAGGCGACAAGGTCCGCCTCGGCATCGTCGCGCCCAAGGACGTGCCCGTCCACCGCGAAGAGGTGTTCGAGGCGATCCACGGCAAGAAGGCCTCGCCGCCCGCAGCGGACGGCGGCGCGTGATTCGCGGCGCGTGGATCGTTGAAGACGCTAGTCCGCTGTCTTCACCGATCCACGCGCCACGAACCGCGAATCACTGCTCGGCGGCTTCCGCCAGCACCGCCGTGCGGTCGATGCCCTTGGCCTTCAGCTTGGTGTGCAGCGTGTCGCGGCTGATGCCGAGGAGCTTGGCCGCCTGGCTGACGTTGCCGCCGGTCTGCAGCAGCGCCTTGCGGATCGCCCAGGTTTCGATCACGTCCACGTGCAGACTCGGCGGCCCCTGCACGGGGCTGATGGCCGGCTCGCTCTGGCCGATCGGCAGGTGCTCGGCGTCGATCACGTCGGCCTCGCTCATCACCGCCGCGCTTTCGAGCACCGCGCGCAACTGCCGCACGTTCCCCGGCCAGGTGTAACTTTGCAGCTTACGCAGCGCCGCGGCGCTGAGCTTGAACGAGCGCCGGCACTGGCTGCTGAGGCGTTCGAGGAAAAAGCGAGCTAGCTCGGGGATGTCCTCGGCGTGGTCGCGCAGCGGCGGCACGCGCAGGTGGATCACCTTCAGCCGGAACAGCAAGTCCTGGCGGAAGCGGCCGGCGCGGACCTCGTGTTCCAGGTCGCGGTGCGTCGCGGCGACTAGCCGAACATCGACCTTCAAGTCTTTGGTGCCGCCGACGGGGCGGAACGCCTTGCCCTCGATCACGCGGAGCAGTTTCGACTGGCATTCGAGACTGAGTTCGCCGACTTCGTCCAGGAACAGCGTCCCCTCATCGGCCTGCTCGAACAGGCCGGGGTGGTCGCGGTCGGCGCCGCTGAACGCGCCCTTGCGGTAGCCGAACAGTTCGCTCTCCAAGAGCGTCGGCGCAATCGCGGCGCAGTTAACGACCACCAGCGGGCCGTCGGCGCGCTGGCTGTGGCTGTGGAGCGCTTGGGCGACGAGTTCCTTGCCGCTGCCGCTCTCGCCGTGAATCAACACCGTGAACGGCTGTGGGGCGGCGCGGCTAATCTGCACGCGCAGGTTCATCACCGCCGAGGAGTCGCCGATGAGTTCGTCGGCCACTGGGGCGGCACTGCGCAGGCGCGAGTTCTCGGCTTCGAGCTTGCGCCGGGCGCGGTTGATTTCGAGCGTGGGCGCCAGGAAGCGCGCGGCGACTTCGAGGAAGCGGACATCGCGCTCGCTAAAATGGCGCCCGGTGCGGTAGATGTGCAGCGCGGCGAACGGCTCGCCGGCCTGGGTACTCAGCGGCAGACACACCGCGTCGGTGAAGCTGTGCAGACTCTCGCCGGGGCTGGTGTGCTGGTGGTCGCCGAACAGCCAGAACAGCTTTTTGGTCGCCCGCACCCGCTCGGTGAGCCGCCGCGAGAGGCGCAGATCGACCGAGCCGCGCTCGGGCATCACCAGCTTGGGCGTGGTGTCGTTGGGGTCGAGCGATAAGTAACCCGCGAGGGTGGCACTCGTCTGGTTCAGCACCGTGCGCAGCGTCTGCTGGATCAGTTCCTGCGGGTCGGACTGGTGCACCGAAGCGGTCATGAACTGGCAGAGGGCCGTGAGTTCATCGACTTTCAGGTGCGTCTGGCCGGGGTCGAACTCCTCGGGGTCGTCCAGGTCGGTCTCGCCCAGGTGGCCCTCGGCGAGCGGCTGGCGGGTGGCGTAGTCGTGGACCTTGGTGCCCATCGTGTCCGACACCGGCCGGGCCAGGTTGCGCGCGACGGCCGACGCGGAGGCCAAGGTCGAGGGCTGCGGCAGCGGGGTGCGCGACGGCATCGCGGGCGTCGCCGGCTGCAAGGTCGCGGTGGCCGTGGCGCCGCTGACGAAACGCAGGCGCACCTCGGCGATAGTGATGGTCGCGCCGTCGGTGAGGTCGAACGCCCCCGTCACGCGCTTGCCGTCTACGCGGGTGCCGTTGAGGCCGAAGTCGCGCCCGACCCACTTGCCGGAGTCGTGGTAAACCTTGGCGTGCAGGCGACTGACGAGGTCGCTGCGGACCACGAGCGCGTTGTCCCGCCCCCGGCCGATGGTGGCCGTCTGGGCGGGGGTGAGGTCGAGCACGGCCGGCGCGCAGTCGCCGGATTCTAAAATCAGCCGAGCGTGCATGCGGGTCTGGCCCTTTTCGTCGGGAGCGAGGCGCGAGTCCAGTCGGGCGATCCGGGTCGCGCCAGTTGGGGCGATTCAGCCTAGCACGCAAACCGCGCCGGCGACACTGAGTTTAGCAACCCAGTCCCCGCCGGGCGAGCCGTCCGTACAACGTCAGCCGGTGAGAGGGGACGATTCGCCTAGGGGATTCCTGACGTGCCAGACCGCGTAACCGGCCGAGTTTATGTTCTCGGCGACAACGTCGATACCGACCAAATTATTCCCGCGGAGTACCTGACGTACAACCCGTCGATCCCGGCGGAGTACCGCATGTTCGGCAAGTTCGCCCTCGTCGGCGTCCCCCCCGACGGCCAGGGACTGCCGAGGGGACGGGTGCCGTTCCACGCCGCCGACGACGAGTTCGCCAGTGCGTTCCAGGTGGTCATCGCCGGCAAGAACTTCGGCTGCGGCTCCAGCCGCGAGCACGCCCCGATCGCCCTCGCCGCGGCCGGGATTACCTGCGTGGTCGCCGAGTTCTACGCCCGCATCTTCTACCGCAACAGCGTCAACGGCGGCTTCCTCGTGCCCTACGAGAGCGAAGGGCGCCTCATCGACCGCTTCTGCACCGGCGACGAGGTGACGGTCGATCCCGACGCGGGCACGATCACCAACCACACCAGCGGGCAAGTCGAGAAGTTGAAACCGCTCGGCGACGTGGCTCCCATTCTGGCAGCCGGCGGAGTGTTCAACTACGCGCGGCAAGTCGGGATGCTGCCGGGGGTGAGGGGCGAGTAAAGCGACCCCCCGCTCAGAACAGCCGGGAGCCACTGCACACTTCTTCTACTTCCGCCGCCCCGCTCGGCGCGGCGGCAGCATCCCGCCGTCGTCCGGCGCCGCCCCGCGCGCCACGCCGTAGCCGCGCACCGTCGCCAGGTTCACCGGCTCGATGGTCTTACGCGGCTTGTTGAACAGGAGCCGGCGGCGGTTCTCATCAATGGGCTGGTTGACCACAGTCTCGCTCATGCGCAATTCGAGCCGCATTTTCTGCGACGGCCAGTCGAGTACGACGTGCGTCGGCACCGCCACGGACTGCTTGTCGGCGCCGGCGCCGGGTTCGGGCGTCGGGTGGCGGTGGACGCTCTTGATGCTCGCGGTGGCGATCAATTTATCCGAGGCATCCGAGATCGTGTGTGCGGTCACCTGCGGCTTGTCGCCCCGCGCGGGGTAGCCGCTGAAGACGACCTTCCGCCGCACCGGCTGGCCCTGCGCGGCGGTGGTGGCCCACGAGAGTGTTTCCACTCCCTTCGCCCGGTCGGCCTCGACCGTGTACGCCAGCGCCGGGTCGTAGCGGGCCATGCCCAGCGCCTGCATCACCCAGTCGGGGTCGAACGGGAACGGCAGGCTCACCTTGCCCTGCTCCAAGTCGGCGTGGCTGCAGTAGTAGAAGTTCTCCTGCGGTAGGCTCTGATACAGCCACATCTCCGAGTCGTTCGACCCGACCTCTCCGGCGTTCGGCCGGATCATGATGCCGACACTCAGCGAGAAGTTGCGCGGCTTCTCGCAGACCATCGAGCAGGTGTTGAACGACTGGCGATCGCCGCCGAGTTGGGCGTTCACACTCAGAGACTTGTACTGCACGTTCGAGATGCGCTCGGCTTGGTCGTTGAGGTAGCCCACCAGTTGCGGCGCGGTGTGCGGGGTGAACACCCCGCCAGTGGGGGCCGATTCGTTCTGGAGCGAGTTGCGGAACCACTCGCAGCCCGTGGCCAGGCTCAGGGAGCCGAGGCCCGCGAGGGTGAGGGCGCGTCGCCGGGTGCAGGGCCGCATCGATTACTCTCCCGGTTTCGGCGTCAGGTCCGTCTCGCTCAAACTCGCCTCCGGGGCCGCACTTGCGCCCGGTATCGTGGTGGCCCAGTAGGCAATGGTATCGGCCCCCGGCCCCGGCCACGCTTTCGCCGCGTAGTCGCGCCGGGCGTGGGACTCCGGCGTGCCCGTCAGACTCGACACCACCGCTACGCCCGGCCTCAGCGGCTCGCCCGTGGCGGCGCACGTTCGGCCGGGCGGCGGCACGGTCCACGACTGGGCGAAGCTCATTGGCTGCCCCCGATCAGCCGCCGGACTTGCTGCTCCACGAGGAACCCGACTTCCGGCCCCACCCCGTCGAACTGCCACGCCAGTTTGCCGGCACGGTCGAGGACATCGAAGCGCGGGTAGCCGCGGACGCACAAGACTTCGAGGTGCGGCGTGGCGTCCACGACGGCGACGCCGGCCGGGACGCCCGATAACAGCGGCGCGGCGACTGACGGCGGCTCGTACACCGACTGCACCACCACCGCAAGCCCGGCCCCGTGACGCTCGTGCAGTGCGGCGGCGACGGCGAGCGCCTCGGCGGATGTCCGGGCGCCGGGGCGCACGGTGACGACGACCGCCGGCCGGTCGCCGTAGCGCGGAGAGGGGTCGCCGTCGCGCAGCGACTTCAGCGGCAAGTCGGGCCACGATGCCCCGACCTTCAGCCGCGCCGGCGTCGGCGCCGCCTCGGCAACCCTGGTACTGCGCGGCTGCGGCGGCGGCACCTGCCCGCTTGCGGCCGACTGGTAGCGCTTCGCCACCGCCTCCACCAAGTCCGCGCACGCCCCGGCCGGGTGGGCGCGCCGGGCGCGCTCCAGCCGGGCCGAGGGCGCCTGGTACTCGGCCGCGCGGGCCGACTTGTCGCGCAGTGCCTCGAACTCGACGCGCGCCGACCAGGCGAGTTCGAGTTCGCGCGCCGTGTCCCGCCACCGCGCGGCCGTCTGGCGCTCGGTCGGGCGGCGCTCGTAGCGCACGTCCACGCTAGACAGTGTGAGCTTGCCGTGCCGCGTCTCGGTGCGGCGACTCACCACGGCCGCGCGCCCGTCGGACGCGGGTATTACTAGCGTGTCCCGTCGGCGCCACCCGGCCACGGCCTTCTCGGGCGAGTCGAAGTCGGAACTCTGCTGGCTGACGCTGATTTCGACCGCGCGCCCGCCGTTCCAAACCGCCTCCGACGCGAGGGCGAGATTGAGCGGCGGGCGCCCCGCGTCGGCCACGTCCCACGCCGAGCCGAGTGTCACCGGCACGGCCGGCAGGGGCACCGCGAAGCCGAGTTCCACCGCCGGCACGCCGTCGAGCGGCAGCGGCTCGAAGGCGGAGGTCGGGCAGTCCTCGCCCCGCGCCAGCGGCAATACCCCCGGATTCGGCCGCAGCCGCGCCGCCCGGCCGCGGTAGTCGATGCGCACCAGTTCGACCGCGAACGCCGCCCCCGGCCGCGCCACCGCTACGCCGGTGGCCTGCGACACCGGCCCGCTCACCCGGTCGTCCAGCCTGGGCCGCGTGACGGTCACCACCGCGCAGTCCGCGTACCCCGGCGTGGCGTCGAGCACGAACACACTCAGCGCGAAGTCCGACGCCCGGCGGAAGCGCGCCTCGTGCCGCTCGCTGACTTCGACGATTTCGCCCGCGAAGTGCAACTCCTCGCCGCGCTCGAAGCGCGCCAGAGGGAGGGACCAGTCGCCGGCGCGCGCGGGGGCGGCGGGGACGAGGAGGACGAGGGCGAGGAGGAGAGTCACCCCGCCCGGCCGCGCAGCGACCTCACCCCCCGTCCCCCTCTCCCAGGAGGGGGACGGGGGGTGAGGTCGCTGCGCGGCCGGGCCGCAAGACCGCATCGAACGACTCTCGACTACCCGCACCGCCGCCCCCTTCCCTGGGGTAAGTTGCCGACTTCGATCCGCGATCCGAACTCCGCGCTCAGAAGTTCCAGCTCAGCCGCGGCAGCGGCCGGTTTCCTCGTCGCTCGACCCACAGCCGCAACAGCGTCACCGCCGTCAGGAAGACGTGCGTGCCGAGGGCGAGGCCGTACCAGAACGTCGTGTGCAGCTCGTACTTGCCGTACTCCAGGCCGCGCTTGATGCGGAGCTTCTGCTCGTCGGAAACCGTGGTCGTGACGGTCTTCGCCGCGCCACCAGTGCCCTCAGCCGGCACCGCGACGAACGGCGCCTCCGCCGCCTGACTCGCCACGTCGTGCAGCCCCCGTTCGAGGCCGAAGCCCGCATACGACTGGATCAGGATCAGGGCGAGAAGTGCCACGGAGACGCTGGCCAGGACCGAAGCGCGGAACGGCCAGATGCCGGCCAGCACGCGCACAGGGCCGGGCAGTGCGGCGGGGCGCTCGGCGTCGGCGATCCGGTCGGCCCACGCCAGCACTGTCGCGGCGATCAGGAGCACAAAATACGGCAGCATCACCACAAACGTGTGCGGCACCGCGGCTTTCAGTTTTGCTTCGAGCTTCAGCACGTCCTCGGCGAACGGCTCGCTCCACACGCTCCCGAACAAACTCCGCCACGGAGTCTGCGAGTACGCCTCGTAGCCGCCGGGGTAGAGGCCGACCCACGCCAGAAACGTGAGCAGCACGATGAGTGTGAGGCACGCCGCCGGCGCCCAGGCCAGGAAGCGGGGGCTGAGGCTGACCCCGCCCCGCGCGGGGACCGACCCGACGGCGTCGGCCACAGCCGAGACGCCCTTTTCCACCGGAGTCGGCGG
Source organism: uncultured Fimbriiglobus sp. (assembly GCA_964245865.1). Lineage (GTDB taxonomy): Bacteria > Planctomycetota > Planctomycetia > Gemmatales > Gemmataceae > Fimbriiglobus. Next base: position 12,105 of record CAXTPM010000031.1, read on the forward strand.
CGGCACCAGCCCCGGCGGCGGGGCGCCGAGATCGACCGAGGGGCTGTAGCGCCCCGGCACCGCGACCGACTTGCCGCAATTCGGGCACGGGGCCAGCGTGCCGGCACTCGACTCCGGCAGTTGCACCAACTGATTGCACTGCGGGCAGATTTGGGAAATCACGGCGACCTTCGCAACGGACCAAGCGGACACAAGACCCCCGGCATTATCGCGGGAATACCCCACCCCGCCCAGCCCGTCAAGCTCGCCTTCGGCTCGCCGAACTCGGAACTCGGAGCGCGGAACTCGGAACGGAAGCACTCGGACGGGGGGGAGCGGCATCGCGCCGGTCTGCTTCTGACGTTCCGAGTTCCGCGCTCCGAGTTCCGAGTTTGTTGGGGTGGGGTTGTAACGGCGGGCCGGGCGGGACAAACTGCGGGTCGTCGGATCGGGATTGCCGCGCCGGGGCAGGGCGGGTACAGTCGCTTTATTGAACGCGACGGTTGGTCACGTCTTCGCCGGGTTGCGGCTCTCCCCCGCCCCGGCGACCCGTCGCGCGCCTCCACTTTCGTTTCGCTTGGAAACTGGGAGACTTCCCGTGCCCAAAGTCGATCTCAACCCGCGCAACGCCGGCCGCACGCGCGTCAACGCCAAGTCCGAGCGCGCCCGCGCTAAACTCGCCTGGCGGCGCGAGAAGACCCCCTTCGACGCCCCGCGCGACTTCTCCGCCGACACGCTGGTGATTCTCCTGCAAGCCCCCGCCGCGCCGACCTCCGACCACCTGCGCCGCGCGGCCGTGGCACTCGGGGAGAACGCCAAGTTCGACCTCACCGAGAGCGTGTTCCGCGACTCGGCGTGGGAGTTGGGCGTCTGCTGGGCCAACCGCAAGTACATTGCCGAGTCGAACAGCGGGGTCGATCACGGCGGATGGCTGTCGGTGGAGGTTCTGGCCGCGCCGCAGGGGTGCAGCGACGCCGACCGGCTCGGGCGCGTCGGCAAACTGCTGCTGGCGCTGAGCCTCACCGCCGCCGTGGCACTCGTGCGCCCGGCCACGGCGGACGTGCGCATGCTGACGCCGGCGGTGGCCGATTTGGTGGCGGCGGGCCGGGCGGCGGACGCCTTCGGGGCGTGAATCACAGGAGGCAGAACGATCGGGCGAAAGCCCGATCGTGTTCTACGCCTCCAGCCGCAGGCTCCCCGCCTCGCGCCCGAGGTTCAGCACCTCCAGCGCCCAGCCGGCGCGCGCCGCCTTCAGCGCCGGCACCTCGGCCGCGGTCCAACCTGCCTTCGCCCCCAACTCGCCACGGTCGGCCAGCAGGACGCGCTGCCCGCCGGGGCCGACGAGCCGCACCTGCCAGTCGCGCGGGTTCCCCGACTCGACGCGCAGCGTGACGGGTACTTCGGGCAGTACGGGGAGTTCGACGCGCGTCAGGCTCAGCGGCGCCACCGACGCGGGCCGGGCCAGTTCGCCGGCCGAGAGGCGACTCACCACGCTCGCATTCGAGCCGAGTTTCGCCCCGCTCTGTGCCTTCACCGCCGCACTCACCGTGAGCTGGAAGCTACCGGGCGTGCGCTGGATTTGGCGGAACACGAGCGTCAGTTGTGTCGGCGCGCTCGCACTGTTGGGCAAGACCGCCGACACCGCCACGGGGCCGTTGGGGCCGCTCACCGTAAAGTTGGCCCGCGACAAGCTCATCGGGTCGAGCGCGCGGTTGAAGCGCACCACCACCCGGTCGAACTGCCCGGCCCGCACGCCGCTGAACACCGCCGACTGCACCGCCAGCCCACCCGTCGCGGGCGGGGTGGCCACCGGCGGCGGCACGGCCGGCGGAGTGGCCACCGGCGGGGGCGAACTCGGCACCGCGTCGAGCAGTTTCGCCACGCTCAGCCGCCCGCCGGTGCTGACCTTCCCGGCGAACCCGGCGCCCGTGTCCACGCTCGACTTGAGTTTGGCGATCACCTGCGAAGCACTCCAGTCGGGGTGGCGGTCCCAGAGTAGCGCGAGCGCCCCGGCCACTTGGGGCGCGGCCATCGAGGTGCCGCTCCACGCCCCGTAGCGGTTGCCGGGCAGCGTGCTGAGGATGCCGTCGCCGGGCGCCGCGATGGTCACGGTGCGCGCGCCGGTGTTGGCGTAGTTGGCCACGGAGTCGGATTGCGTCGAGGCCGTCACGCTCACCACGTTCGAGTACCGAGTGGAATAGTTCGCCGGGAAGAACGCGCTGGAATCGTTGTTGGAGCCGACGTTGCCCGACGCCGCGACCACGATGACCCCGGCGGCTTGTGCCCGGCCGATTGCGGCCGCGAGGTTGGCGTCGTCGGCCGCGCCGCCCCAGCTACAGTTGATGATCCGCGCCCCGTGCGCCACGGCGTAATCGATCGCCCGCGCCGCGTCGGCGGTCGTCCCCCCGCTGGAGTTCATGAACTGGAGCGGCATCAGCCGCACGCGCGGGTCGATGCCGGTGGTGCCGACGCCGTTGTCCCCGCGCGCCCCGGCGATCCCCGCCACATGGGTGCCGTGGCCGTCGGGGTCGCTCACACTGCCGTTGTTTGTGAGGAAGTTCACGCCGTGGACATCATCCACGTAGCCGTCGCGGTCGTCGTCGATGCCGTTGCCGGGCACCTCGCCGGGGTTCGTCCACAGGTTCGGCGCCAAGTCCGGGTGCGCCAGGTCGAGGCCGGTATCGACCAGCGCTAGGATGGTCTGCCCAGTGCCGGTGAACGAGTCGAACACCGTCGAGGCCTGCGTTTTCGACAGCGCCCACTGCGACGCGGTGAGCGGGTCGTTCATGGTGCGCTGCGGCGTCACCCATCCCACGCTCGGGACATCTCGGGCTTCCAGGGTGGTCAGCGTGAGCGCGACGCGCGGGTCGAAGCGGTGGTGCGGCATCCGGGGGTCGTTCCGATTCGGGTGGTTCCGCCGCGTGGTGCGGTGGAGCCAATCGTAGCGGACGCGCGGACCACATCCCGGCCGGTCGTGAGGGATTTGCCGGATGAACTCAAGCTAGCAGGCGGGTCGTGCCGGGTGGGCTTCGCGGGCAAACTGGGGGAGAAATGCGGGTTGCAGAACGAGTGCAGTTCCCCGCGTAAGCCCTGTGCCGGCCGTCGCCGGGTCCGGGCCTAAAACAAGCTCGGTCTCGGCGGCTTCGCCAACTCGCGCGCCAACTTCCGCTGGCTAGTGCTCATCGCCAGCGGCCCCCACTCGCTTGGGGTGAGGGCGCGCAAGCTCTCGTAAAAGCCCGATGCCGGCGCCTCCCGCCCCACCGATGTGGCGCGGAAGGCGACCAGCGTGATGCGGAAGCGCGTGACGCCGTGCACCACGGTCGCCAACTCGCCGCCGAGTTCCACGTCGAGGCCGACTAGCTCCCGCACCACCCGCCGGGCCGCGGCTTCGAGCGACTCGCCGTCGGCCACTACCCCGCGCGGCAGTTCCCAGAAGCCCGCCCAGCGCTTCGCCGTACTGGGGCGCAACCCCCACAGAATGCGCCCCGACTCGTCCGCAATCGCCACGGCGACTTCGCGGGTGTCGGTGAGCGTTTTCGGCCTCGGTGGCGGCGGAATGACTTGCGTCAGGCCGAGCCGGTTCGCCTCGCAGAAGTCGCTCACTGGGCAGCGGCCGCACTGGGGCTGCTGCGGCGTACACACGAGTGCCCCGAGTTCCATCATCGCCTGGTTGAAGTCGCCGGGGCGCTCGTCGGGCAGCACCCGCTCGGCGGCTTGCCACACCCAGGCTTTGCCGGCCCCTTCCCGCGGGTCGAGCCGGCTGGCGAACAGACGCGAGAGCACCCGCAGCGTGTTCGCCTCGACGATCGGCATCTTCGCGCCGAACGCCTGGCTGAGCACCGCGCCGAGGATGTACCGCCCCACCCCAGGGAGCGCCGCCCACGTCGCCGCGTCGGTCGGCCACTCGCCGCCCCAGTTCGCCCACAGGCTTTTCGCGGCCGCGTGCAGGTGCCGGGCGCGGCGGTAGTAGCCCAGCCCGGCCCAGTGCGCGAGCACGTCGGACTCGGGGGCTTCGGCGAGACTCTGCAGCGTGGGGAAGCGGGCCGTGAAGCGCTCGAAGTACGGGACCGCCGCCGCGACGGTGGTCTGCTGGAGCATGACCTCGCTGACGTGGATGCGGTACGGGTCGCGGTCCCGCCGCCAGGGCATCTCGCGCTTGGCGAGGTCGAACCAGGCGAGGAGTGCGGCGCGGAATGCGGCCCGCGCGGCCGGGGTGTGGCGGCGCGGCCAGGCGAAGGCGGGGCCGGGGGCGTCGGGCATGGCGAGCGGCTTTGTCCCCTCCCCCCTCCGAGGGGGGAGGGGAATGGAACAGTAGGGTCGGTGGAGGGTGCCCTACTTCCGCGGCCGCTGCGTGTAGCGGCTCAAGAGGTCGCGCGCCGCGGAGGCGCTGTCGGCCTGCTGCGGCGTCTTCTTAGCGTCGGCGGCCGCTTTAGCGAGCGCGGCGGCATCGACCGCCGGCATCTCCATGACGGTACTGCCGCCGGGGACTTCAACGGGGTCTTCGTCGTCCATGCCCATCAGCATCGCGGCCATCGCCTCGTCCTCGCCGGCCGCGACGGGGGCTTTGGGCAGCGGCTTGGGCGCGGGCTTCTCGGCCGGCTTCTGCGCGGCCGGGACGGCCTTCGACTCGCCGGGCTTCGCGGTCGCTACGGGGGTCTGCTGCGAGGCCGGCTTCAGCGCGCCCGTGCTGCCCGCGCCGAGGGTGCGCGTGAGTTTCACCGTGAAGTCGAGCGGCCCGACCTTCAGACGGTCGCCGGTTTTGACCGGGACATCGCCGCTCACCGGCACGTCGTTGAGTTGCGTGCCGTTGGTGCTGCCGAAGTCGCGGACGAACACCTCGTCGCCCCTGGCGAAGACCTCGCAGTGCCGGTTGGAGATCGCCGGACTCGCGGGGCGCAGGTGGCACCCCTCGGCGCGGCCGATGACTAGGCTCGGCCCAGGGACGGCGATTTCCTTGCCGGCGTGCACGCCGGTGGCAACGACGAGGGCAAACTTCATGTGCGCAACCGCCTCCGCCCACAACCACTGAGTGATGGAGTCACCTGGAATCCAGACGGGTCCGCCGCGCGACCCGGTGCCCGGCCGACGTGGGAGGGGGGGCCGGGGCGGACGATGCTGCGCGGCGCCGGCCGATGTCGGCCCGAACCAGTCCCTGCTTG
>CAXTPM010000032.1:0-6035 GCA_964245865.1 uncultured Fimbriiglobus sp.
ATTTTCGGCGTGGAACTCGACGCCGACGACCCGACGCGGGTGCTCGGCAAGCCGGCGCGGGTGATCGCCTTCGAGCCGGGGAAGTTCCCCTGGCAGCGGCTGGGCGACTGGAACGAGCAGCCCGCGCGGGGGTGGGTCGAGGGCGCCTGGATGCTCAAGCGCAACGGCAACTACTACCTCACCTACGCCGCCGCCGGTACCGAGAACCGCACGTATGCGACGGGCTGCGCGGTCGGCAAGTCGCCGCTGGGGCCGTTCGAGCCGCAGAAGAACAACCCGGTGCTGCGCACGACGGCGGGGCTAGTCACGGGGACGGCCCACGGCTGCGTGGCCGAGGGGCCGCACGGCGCGCTGTGGGCGTTCTACACCGTGCGCGCCGGGGTGGCGCACGGGTTCGAGCGGCGGCTCGGCATGGACCCCGCGCGCGTCGGCGACGACGGCGAACTGCACATCGACGCCGCCAGTTCGCTGCCGCAGCGCTTCCTCGCGTCGGCGAAGGGGGCGGAGCCGGCCGGGTGGCTGCCGCTGAACGCCGGGCCGCGCACGGTCGGCTCCAGCGACGCGCCGAACCTCTCCGGCCGGCTGGCGGTGGACGACGACATGCGGACCTGGTGGCAGCCGGCCGCGGACGACAAGTCGCCGACGCTCACTAGCAACCTGACCGCGCCCGGCGCGGTGGTGCGCGCGGTGCGGGTGATCTGGCGCGACGTAGGCCTCGACACCAAGCGCGGGGCCGCGCCGGGGCCGTTCCGCTACAGGGTGGAGGTCGGAACCGGCGCCGGCCCCTGGGCGACGGTCCTCGACCGCAGCACCAGCACCGACGACTTCCTGATCGACTACCGCGAGTGTCCCGCCACCCCCGGCACCGCGGCACGACTGGCGGTCGTCGGCGCCCCGGCGGGGATTACCCCGGCCGTGGCCGAGTTCACGGTGTTCGGGGAGGTGCGGGCCGAGCTGGCCCCGGTCCTGAAGGACGCGTCCAAGGGCTACTTCGCCGTCGGCACGGCGGGCGACATCCCCGGCAACTTCTCCGAGGAGGAACTCGGCCTGGTGAGGGCGCACTTCGGGGTGGTGACTCCCGAGAACTGCATGAAGCCGAAGCCGGTCCACCCGGCCGAGGAGACCTGGAGCTTCGAGCGCCCGGACGCGCTGGTGAAGTGGTGCGCCGACAACAAGCTCGCCGTCCACGGCCACACGCTGGTGTGGCACGACCAGACGGCCGACTGGTTCTTCGCCGGCGGCGACAAGGCGGTCGTCACCAAGCGATTGAAGGACCACATCGCCACGCTGGTCGGGCGCTACAAGGGGAAAATCCAGGGCTGGGATGTCGTCAACGAGGCGATCGGCGACAACGGCACCGCCGAGACGGGTAAGACGGAGAACTTGCGCAACTCGCAGTGGGTGCGCACCGTCGGGCCGGAGTTCCTCACGCTGGCGTTCAAGTTCGCCCACGACGCCGACCCGGCCGCGAAACTGTACTACAACGACTACAACATCGAGGCCGGCCCGAAGCACGACAGTTCAATGGTGCTCCTGAAGCGACTCCTCAAGGATGGCGCGCCGGTCCACGGGGTCGGAATCCAGGGCCACTGGAGTACCGCCAACGTCCCCTACGAGGCGATCGACCAGGCAATTCAAGACTACGCCTCGCTGGGGCTGAAGGTCAGCATCACCGAGTTGGACGTGACGATTCGCGGCGCCTCGGGGGGCCAGCTCCGCCAGAAGGGGCGCCCGCGCGAGGTGACGCCTGCCACGCCCCAAGACCTCCGGGCGCAGGCCGACGCCTACGCGAAGCTGTTTGCGATCTTCGCCAAGCACAAGGACGTGATCGAGCGCGTGACATTCTGGGGGCTGAACGACCGCCGCTCGTGGCGATACGGCCAGAACCCGCTGCTCTTCGACGCCGACAACCGGCCGAAGCCGGCCTACGCGGCCGTCGTGGAGGCGCTGCGGCAGCCGGCCCCCGCCGCGCCCGTTCCGCCCGCCGCCCCGCCGGCCGAACTCCCAGCCCCGCCCACAGGTTTCGACGGCAAGCGCGACGGAATTGAGCGGGGCACGGTGGAAACGGTCGAGTACGAGTCCAAGGCCGCCGGGGCCAAGCGGAGAATGCTCGTCTACACCCCGCCGGGGTTCTCGAAGGACCGCAAGTACCCCGTGCTGTACTTACTGCACGGCGGCGGCGACAACGAGACCGGCTGGGTGAAGAAAGGGGCCGCCGACGTAATCCTCGACAACCTGCGGGCGGACGGCAAGGCGGTGCCGATGATCGTCGTCATGCCCAACGGCCGGCTCGTGAAAGCGGGCGAACCCCCCGCCGGCCCCTTCGCCGGGTACGACGCCTTCGAGAAGGACTTGCTCGGCGACATAATCCCCTACGTCGAGGCGCACTACCCCGCGAAGGCCGACCGGGACCACCGCGCGCTGGCCGGCCTCTCGATGGGCGGGCTGCAGACGCTCGACGCGGGCCTGACCCACCTGGACACCTTCGCCTCCCTCGGCGTCTTCAGCTCCGGCTGGTTCCCCGACCGCCGGGAGAAGTTCGAGAGGGAGCACCGGGAGTTGCTCAAGAGTCCCGAGACGAACAAAAAACTGACGCTGTTCTGGATCGCCAACGGCAAGCCGGACATCGCCTACCAGAACAACCGGGCGATGCTGGAGATGTTTGACAAGTACAAGCTCCGCTACGCCTACAACGAGGGCAAGGGGGGCCACGCCTGGGACAGTTGGAAGAACCACCTGTACGCGTTCGCCCCGCTGCTGTTCCGAAGCGACAAGTAGGGCCGGCTCACTTCGCCGGGGCGGGGCGCGGGCTGAAGCGCACCTCGTCGCAGACGAGGTAGCCGCCGGGGGGCGCGCCGGAGAAGCGCACGGACGCGATGGCCGGCCCCTTGACCGTCAGCTCGAAGCTCGGCACGGGCTTTTCCGGCCCGGCGCGCTCCGGCACCCTGTCCCGCGACGCGGCCTCGACCACCCGGCCGGCCGCGTCGCGGGCCTCCACGAGGGCGCCGCTGCCGACCGAACCCCACAGCACCAGCGTGACGCTCGACGCCGGCCTCGGGAAGCGGACCTCGACGGGGATCGACTCGTCCGCCATGGCGTTGAGGATACCCCTGCGGTCGGTCTTCAGGTGCGGGAAGACCATGACTTTCGCGGCCGCCTTGCTCTTGGCCGGCGGGCGGGCCGGGGCGAACACCACGCCCCAGTCTTGATCCGTGTAGCTCGCCACCGGCTTGCCGGCCTCGATCTTGTCGAACGTGACGACCGCCGGGCCGTCGGCGAGCGCCGCGCCGGCGAGCGCGCCGAGAATTGCCAGGCCAATCGCTGCGGGGCGTGCCACGGCTCAGCCGACCTCCAGGCCGCGCATGGTGCCGGTCGAGGGGCCGAAGCCCGCCGCCTCGATCCCCAGCCGCAGCAGCATCGAGACGAACAGGTTCGGGAGCGGGTAGTTGCGGGCGCGGTCGAACGCCAGGTGCCGGCCGTGCCTGAACCCGCCGCCGGCGAAGATCGTCGGCAGGTTCGTCGTCGAGTGCGCGTTGGCGTCGCCCAGGTTCGAGCCGTACAGCACCATCGTGCGGTCCAGCAGCGTCTCGCCCCCCTCCTTAGCCCCTTTCAGCCCCCCGAAGAGGTCGGCGAGCAACCGCATGTGCCCCTCGTCGATGGCCCGGAGCTGCCTGAGCTTCTCTTCGGCCAGCCCGTGGTGCGACAGGTTGTGGTAGCTGTCGGTGATCGTCTCGCCGGGGATTTGCACGACCGGGGTGCCGACGCTGTTGAGCATCAGCGTGACCGCGCGGGTCGAGTCGGTCTCGAACGCCAGGCGGACGAGGTCGTACATGACCTTGGTCCGGGCGAGGTACTGCGCCGGGCTGGCCGGGTCGGCCGGCGGGCCGGTCGCCACCCTCGGCTTCGGCTTGTCGGCCCAGCCTTTCGACTCCCGGAGCCGGTGCTCCAGGTCGCGGACGCTCGAGAAGTACTGGTCGAGCCGGGCGCGGTCGCGCGGGCCGATGTCCCGCCGGAGGTCGCGGGCCTGGCCGGCGACCGCGTCCAGAATGCTCCGCCGGGCGTCGAGGTCGCGCACCTGCGCCGCGACCTCGGCGGGCGAACCCTGGAGGAAGAGTTGCCTGAACACCCCGGACGCCTGCCCCTCCGGCGGGATCGCCACGCCGGTGCGCGTCCACGACAGGCTGCGCCCGCCGTTGACCGCCAGCGTCAGGGACGGGAACCGGGTCCGGGTGCCGATCCGCTCGGCCACGAGCTGGTCGAGCGAGATGGTGTTGCGGAACGAGCTGCTGGCCGGGTGCGCCGCGGCGGTCAGGAAGGCGATGTCCGAGGGGTGGCCGCCGTCCACGCCGGGGTGCGACACGCCGCTGAGCACGGTGAAGTCGGCGCGGTGCTCCTGCAGCAGCTTCAGGTACGGCGACGGGGTGTAGTCGCGGCCGTCGTCCTTGGGGAAGAACGACTCGGGGAGCAGCCCGAGGTTGTTGCAGACGCAGAACACCCGGCGCGGCACGGGGGCGTCGGTTGCCCGCGCGAACGGCGCACGCATCGACTCCAGCAGCGGCAGCGCCAGGGTCACCCCCGCGCCGCGCAGGAACCGCCGCCGGGAGATCGGCCGCCGCGTCGAGGCGAACGGGGCCGCTGGCATCGGGCCGGGTTGACTCGTCATCGTCGGGCCTCGTCGGGGGGAGAGCAGGGGGCGAGCCGCTGGGATTGGCGCCTTCCGGGCGCTACTTGGTCTGGAACAGCTCGCTCTGGACGACCGCGTGGACGAGGCTGCGGACGCCGTAGCGCTTGGTCTTCGCGGCCGCCAGGATTCGCTCGACCTCGTCGCGGTCGGAGAACCGCACCGGCGCGCCCGTGGCGTAAACGGTCAACTGCCGGACCAGGTTGCGCGCGATCGGCATCTCGTCTTCCGCCAGCAGCCGCTTCAGTTCGCGCACGTCGCCGAACTTCCGGCCGTCGGGCAGTTCGCCGGCCGAATCGACTGGCAGGGCGTGGTGGAACGCGAACGCCTGCCCGTTGACGCCGTGGCCCTTGACCGGGGGGACCTTGTCGGACACGGCCCGGTAGCGCTCGCGGTAGCCGCCCATCACGTCGAAGCTCTCCAGCGCGAAGCCCGGCGGGTCCATCTTGCGGTGGCACGACGCGCAGCTCGCGTCGGCCCGGTGCTTGTCGAGTTGCTGGCGGATCGTCACCGCGCCCCGGATGTCCGGCTCGACGGCCGCGACCGGCGGCGGGGGCGGGATCTCCAGTCCGAGGATGCGACTCGTGATCCAGTGCCCGCGCAGCACCGGCGAGGTGGTCGTGCCGTTGGCGGTGACTTTGAGCACGCTGGCCTGCGTCATCAGCCCGCCGCGCACGCTGCCGGGGGGCAGCGTCACCTTGCGGAACCCGACGCCCGAAACGCCGCCGATGCCGTAGTGCTCGGCCAGCCGCTCGTTCAGGAACGTGAAGTCCGAATCGACAACGTTGCGCGCGGGGAGGTCGGCCCGCAGCAGCTCGGCGAAGAACAGCCGCGTCTCTTCGAGGGCGGCGAGTTTGAGCGGGTCGTCGAGTTCGTAGTCGTTGTAGAGCGTGGTGGAGGGCGACGTGTCGTCGATCTTCCGCAAGTCGAGCCAGTAGTCGGTGAACGCCCCGACGAAGCGGCGCGACTTCGGGTCGGCGAGCATCCGCTCAGTCTGTTGGCGTAGGACGGCCGGGTCGCGCAACTCGCCCCGGTCGGCCAGCGCCCGCAGCGCGGCGTCGGGGGTCGAGTTCCACAGGAACAGGGCCAGCCGCGTGGCCAGCGCGTGGTCGTCCAGCCGGCCCGGCTCTTCTTCCACGAACACGAAGCCCGGCGAGGCCAGGACGCCGCTGTAGGTCGCCAGGAGCGACCGGGTGAAGCCGTGGCCGCGCGCGAACTGGTCGTCGAAGAGTGCGAGGAACCGCCCCGCGTCGGCCTCGGCGACCGGCCGGCGGTAGGCCGACTTCAGGAACGACCGTAGCAGCCGCTCGGCGTCCCGGCGCGGCGCGGCCGACTCGACCTCGTAGGGCGCCTC
>CAXTPM010000032.1:6045-17181 GCA_964245865.1 uncultured Fimbriiglobus sp.
GGTCCAGCCGCGCGCAGCCCGGCGAGCGGGGCGGGGCCGACCTCCAGCGGGACGCCGGTTCGGGCGTCCTTCGACGGCACCAACTTCAGCCGGTCGAACAACAGCCGGTAGCCCGCGCCGGCCCCCGGCGTGTCGGGGCCGTCGGGGAGCGGGCCTTCGATCTCGAGCCACTGCACGGCGTAGCCCGGCATGCCGTCTTCGGTCGCCAGCGGGTTGACGTACTGCTCGTCGGTGCCGTTGACGCGCGCCCGGAACAGCCGCGAGCCGTCGGTGCGGACGACCTCGCCGGGCAGCAGGAACACCTCGGCTTCGGCCACAGTTGGTTGGGGCGTGAAGTCGATGGCGCCGACCGGCCGCGTCTGCCCGCCGCCGGCGGCGTAGAGGCCGATCGGCTCGTTCCGCCGGCCGGGGTAGACCTCGTCCAGGTTCGGGCGGTGCCACAGGAGCGTGTGGAACAGTGGCGCCTTCGCGGCCCCCTGGCCCTCGTAGAACCACCGCGCCACGCCGCCGCCGCCGACCCAGACCGTGTAGCCGGCCAGGCGCACTTTGTAGCGCGCCGCCGCCGGCGCCCGCCAGCCGCTCCAGCTATACCCGCCCGCGTCGCTGAAGATGCTCGACACCCGGCCGACCGCCTCGCGCTCGCGGGTCGCTGGGCTGGTGGCCGGCGCGCGGCCCGCGCGGACCTCGGGCTGGGCCTTCGAGTCGAGGACGGGGAACGACAGCCGGTCGGGGAGCGTGCCGTTCTCGCGCGGCTGCCAGTTCCGCAGGCTCGGCTCGTCCCGCGCGTACAGCCGGCGGGTGGTCGCGGCCGGGGGGGGCAGGCCCGTCGCGGTGGCCAGGCGCAGGGCGTGGTCGGCCGAGTCGAGGAACCGCTCCATGGTGAGGTAGGACACGTCGAGCGCCTCGCCGCTCTTGTTGAAGCGGTGGGCCTCGCCGTCCTCGGGGAGCCGGCCGGCGACCTGCGCCCACGGGACGCCGAGCAGGTCGCGCAGGGCGTTCTCGTACTCGTGCCGGTTGAGCCGCCGCCGCGTCGCCCGCCCCTCCGCGGCCAGGGCCGCCCGCTCCGCAGCGCCGATCGACTCCGCCAGCCCCCCGACGAAAGCGCTCTGCGACTCGGCGTCGGGCCGGGGGCGGCGACCCTTGGGCGGCATCTCCCCCGCCGCCACGCGGTCGTGGACCCGGACCCACACGGCCAGGTTGGCGGGGTCGTTCGGGTCGAACGCCAGCTCGGTCAGGTCGAGCCGGCCCCGCTTGTCGTCCGCGTTGTGGCAGCTCGCGCAGTGGTCGGCGACGAACGCCGCGTCGGGCGCGTCCGGGTCGGCCGCGCGGGCGGGCCGGCCGGCCGACAGCGCCAGCACCGCGAGTCCGAGTAGCCACCGGCGGGGCGAACCCCGGCCGTTCGGGCGGGATCGGCGGAGCATGGCGCGTGTCCGTTCCGGGTCGGGGCGAGTCGGGTAGGTGATTCTAGCGTCGCTCGACGGTTAACCCAATCCCCCGCGTCTCTTCCAACCACTCTATCATTTCACCCGGCGCCCGCCGCTGCAACCCGTATCTCGCTTTTGCCGCCGCCCGATCGGGGTGCGGCGGCGTGTTCCGGGGGTCGGCGTCGCCACGCGCCTCGGAACGCAGCGCCCTTCCTCGGGTCACGGGCGCTCGCCCCGCGCCAGCCGGGCGTCGAGCGCCCCGACCAGGGCGGGCAACTCGCGCGGGGTGTTGACAACCGCGTGCGCCCCGGCCGCTACGAATCCCGCCGCCACGGCCCGGCGCCGCTCGTCCCGCTCCGGGCCGGGCAGCGCGGCGAACTCGGACTCGCTCAGCCCCATGCCGTTGGAACTGTCGATCACCCCGACGCACCACGCCCCCGCGCCGCGCCCCTCGCCCACGTCGGCCTCGGTGTCGCCGACCTTCACCGCGCGCCACGCCGGGTACACCCCCGTCGCCTCCATCGCGCGGAAGAGCATCCACGGCGCGGGGCGCCCCCCCGTCACGTCGTCGGAGCAGACGCTCGCGTCCGGCGCGTAGCCGTGGCGCGCGGCAGACTGGGCGGCGGCGTCGGCGGCCTCGCGGAAGTACCCGGTGGTGCCCGCGATTTTGACCCCGGCGGCGCGCAGTTCGGCCACGCACTCGAGTAGGCCCGGCACCGGGGTGCCCCGCCGCCCCGCCGCCTCGACCTGCCGGGGCGTGACCGCGCGGTAGAGGCTCTCGACATCCGACTCGGTCGGCAGTCGCCCCCTGGCGGCGTGCCAGCGCGCTGCCAGCGCCGGCTCGGCGAGCATTCGGCGGATGTGTTCCTTCTTGGCGAGGCCCATGAACGCCCGGACCTCGACCATCGTGGCCGGCACCCCGGCCTCGGCGAACGACTCGGCGAACGCCAGCGCGGGGCCGACGCAGCCGAAATCGACCGCCGTGCCCGCCCAGTCGAACACGACCAGTCCGATGCCACTTTGCGAAGTCATTATCGCCCGAGCCTTTCGAGTAAACTGCGGTAGTGCGGAAGCCCAGGCACGTCGAGGCCGACCACCTTCGCGGCGTCGTCGTGGCGGCGGAGTTCGACGGCGGCGCGGGCGTGCGGGCCGGACTCGAACTCGGCCACCTCCGCAGGGGTGAACGGCCCGCCCTGCAGGGCCAGGCTGGCGCGCGAGGCCGGCGAGAGGGCGTCGAAGTACGCCGGCTCGGCGGCGCACAGGTAGCGCTTGGCCGCGACGTGCAGGCGCGCCGGCTCGGCCACCGCCGGGCCGAAGTGCCGCGACAGCCACGCCGCGCCGAGTTCCTCGTGCTTCGCGTCCAGCCCCCGCTCGGCAGCATCCTCGCCCTCGCCGTGCAGCAGGTGGCCGATGTCGTGCAGGAGCGCGGCCGCCACCAGTTCGTCGGGCGCGCCGGCGAGTTCGGCGGCGCGGGCGCACTGCAGCGCGTGCTCGGCCTCGGTGACGGCCTCGCCGAAGTACAGCGCGCGGCCGGGGCCGTCGAACAGGGCCGCAATCGTCTCGTACACGCTCACGCGCGCCTCCGGGTCAGGAAGTAGCCGGCCACCACCAGGAGAAGCGCCGAGCCGGCGGCGGCGACCCAACTCGTGGCCACGAAGAAGCCGAGGAACTCGCCGGTGCCGCCGCCGAACTTCCGCGCCAGCAGCACCGCCACGTAGCCGAGGTAGCCGAACGCGTCGGCGAGCGAGATCACGAACGCGATGGTCCCGCCGTCGCGCGTCAGCGCCACCAGGCGCTCGCCGACGACCGTCTGCACCGCGATGTACGGCAGGTACAGGCCGAGTCCCAGGAGGGCCACGAACGCGAACGGCCCGAGCGCCCCCGCGCCGAGGCCGACCAGGCAGAGCGCGACTAGCCCCGAGCCGCCCACCGCCACGCCGAGGGCGGCGAGCAGCGCCCGGCGGTTGTCGCGCACCAGCACCAGCCCGGCGAACACAGCCAGCACCCCCAGCCCCACCGCCAGTTCGGTGCCGGCGTACACAGCCGGGTCGGGGGCGCTCACGCCGAGGCCCGCCCAGAGTTCCGGGGCGAAGTCCGCGCGCACGCTGCGCAGCACCGTCACCAGCAGGTACGCCCCGATGAGGGGGACCAGCCCGGCGGCGTGGCGGCGGAAGAACGCGCGCCGGTCGGGCGAGTCCATCGGCCGGCGCGCCCCCCGCGCCGCCACGTCCGAGGGCGACGGCGGCGGCACGCGCGCCAGCACCGCCACCGAGAGCAGCAGCGGCGGCAGGAACAGCGCCCCCGCGAGCGCCGGCATCCACGCCTCGGGCACGCCCGCGCGCAGCAGCTCCGCGCCGACGGTTTTGGTCACCCCGTCGGCGACGACGAAGCTCGCGCACAGCCCCGCCGCCAGCGCCTCGGTGTGCCGGCGACCTTCGAGGAAGCCGACGACGACGCCGAAGACCATGCCCAGCGGCAGACCGTTGGCGAACAGCCAGACCGCGCCCCACGGCGCGGGCGTGAGGCCGAACAGCACCAGCGCCAGTTCGGCGGCGAGGACCAGCCCGACCACGGCGGCGGCGCGCCGGGCCGGGCGCACCTCCGAGGCGAACTTGATCCCCAGGAACTTCGAGAGCGTGTAGCCCAACACCTGCGCCACGACCAGCACGGTTTTGGTGTCGGCGCCCCAACTGAGTTCGCCGTCGTAGCGCCCGGCGGTGAACGGCTTGCGGAAGCCGTACATGCAGAAGTAGCACGAGAACGCGGCCAGCCCGCACCAGAGCGCCGGCGGTAGCCCCAGGGCGCGGGGCCGGGCGGCTTCGGGATCGGCGGTCGCGGCGGCGGTCAAAGTCATGGGAGTGAGGATACGGCCCGAGTGTCTGGGCACGGTGAAGCTCTCGTGAAGGTTCGGCCTTTTGCTCGCCCCGGCGCCCCGCGCCCCGTAGTCGAACCGTCGCCCCCGCGCCCGAACCGGAGACCACCGATGCGCCCCCGACTCCTCGCGCCGTGCGCCGCGGCCCTGACCGCCGGTCTCGTCGCCGCGCTCGCCGCCGGGGACGACCGCGACCGCCTCAAAGTCGGCCTCCAGCCCGACGGGCGCGTGGTGGTGCCGACCAACCAGGTGCTGAAGCCCGCCGGGCGGCAGTCGGCGTTTCCGGGGCGCCCGGTCGATCTGGCGTGGCTCGACGGGGGCAAGACGCTCGCCGTGAAGAACATGGCCTCGGTCGTGTTCCTCGACGCCGCGACCGGCGCGGTGAGACTCACGCTCGGCTTGCCCAAGGGCGCGAAGTGCGGCGTCGTCGGCCTCCTCGCTGACGGCGAGGCGCTCACCGTCACCGACGCGCAGGGCAAGCTCTGGGCGGCGTCCCCCAACGCCGAGGGGCAGTACCGCTTCGGCGAGCCGATCCCGCTGGAGAAGCCGGCCGTCGGCGGGGACGCCGACCTCGCGGGCCTCGCCCGGCTCCCCGGCGGGCAGTTGCTCGTCTGCTCGACGCGCGGCAACACGGTCCAACTGGTGGACCCCGCCTCGCGCAAGGTGATCCAGTCCGTCGCGGTCGGCGTGGCCCCCTACTCCGTGGCGGTCGCTTCGGCGGACAGAGCGTACGTGAGCAACTGGGGCGGCGACCGGCCGAACGAGGGCGCGCCGCAGCGGCCCACGTCCGGCACGCCGGTGGAGGTGGACCCGAAGTCGGGCCTCGCCAACCGGGGCAGCGTCAGCGCGCTCGTCCGGGACTCCGCCGGGAAGTGGGGCGCGGCCAAGAGCATCCAGGTCGGCCTGCACCCGAGCGGGCTGGCGCTCTCGAAGTCGGCGAAGTTCCTCTACGTCGCCAACGCCAACAGCGACACCGTGAGCGTGATCGACACCGCCACGGATAGCGTGGTCGAGACGGTCGCGTGCCGGCCCGAGGCGCGGCTACCGTTCGGCAGCGCTTCGAACGCCGTGGCGGTCAGCCCCGACGGAGGCACCCTGTACGTGGCCAACGGCGCGAACAACTGCGTGGCGGTGGTGCGCCTGGCCGCGAAGTCGTCGGAGGGCGACCCCGTCGGCCGGCCCGCCAAGAGTGCCGTGGCGGGGCTGATCCCGACCGGGTGGTACCCCGGCGCGGTGCTGGTGTCGCCCGACGGCAAGACGCTCGCGGTCGCCAACGTCAAGGGGCAGGGGAGCGTCGCGCCCAAGCGCCCGGCCGCGAAGGGCCGCAACTCGCACGACCACCTCGGCACGGTCAGCTTCATCGACATCCCCGACGACGCGAAGCTGAGGGAACTCACCGCCGAGGTCAACGCCAACAACCGCCTGACGTACAGCATCAACGGCCTGGAGAAGCCCCGCGTCGGGGTGAAGCCCGTGCCGGTGCCCGAGCGCCACGGCGAGCCGTCGGTGTTCAAGCATGTGCTGTACGTCATCAAGGAGAACCGCACCTACGACCAGGTGTTCGGGGACATGCCCGAGGGGGACGGCGATCCGAAGCTGTGCATGTTCCCCGAACTCGTGACGCCCAACCACCACAAGCTAGCGCGCGAGTTCGTGCTGCTCGACAACTTCTACTGCAGCGGCATCCTGAGCGCCGACGGGCACTCGTGGACCGACGCGGCCTACGTCACCGACTACCTCGAAAAAGCCTTCGGCGCGTTCGCCCGCAGCTACCCCGACGACGGGCGCGACCCATTGGCGTTCGCCCCCACCGGCTTCATCTGGGACAACGCGCTGTCGCACAAGCTGACCGTGCGCAACTACGGCGAGCACGTTTCCGAGGAGCCATACTCGCCCAAGGGCGTCACCTGGAAGAACTACTACGCGGATCATGTGGCCGGCACGCGCAAGGTACCCGTGGCGATCAAGTTCAACACCCCCGCCCTCGCGCCGCACTCGCACCCGACCTACCCGTACTTCCCGCTGACGATGCCCGACGTGTACCGCGCGGACCTGTTCGCCGAAGACTTGGCCAAGTTCGAGAAGGCCGGGGCGCTGCCGAACCTGCTCATCATGGCGCTCCCTGCGGACCACTGCGAGGGGATGAACCCCGACTACCCGACGCCCCGCGCGATGGTCGCCGACAACGACCTGGCCCTCGGGCGCATCGTCGAGGCGGTGTCGAAGTCGAAGTTCTGGGCCGACACCTGCATTCTCGTAGTCGAGGACGACCCGCAGGGCGGGTTCGACCACGTGGACGGGCACCGCACCGTGGCCCTGGCAATTAGTCCCTACACCAAGCGCGGCCAGGTGGACCACACGAACTACAACCAGACGGGGATGGTGAAAACCATCGAGCTGATGCTCGGGCTGCCGCCGATGAACCAGATGGACCTCGGCGCCACGCCGATGCGCGGCTGCTTCCAACCCGCGCCGGACCTCACGCCCTACAAGGCGGTGCCGAACCGGATTCCGCTGGACGAGATGAATGCCGACCCGAAGAAGCTCTCTGGCAAGGCGCGCTTCTGGGCCGAGAAATCGCTGGCGCTGAACCTGGAGCAGGGGGACCGGGCCGACGAGGACACCTACAACCGGGTGCTGTGGCACGCGACCATGGGCTTCGACGCGCCGTACCCGGCGTGGGCGGTCAACGAGTAGCGGGGGTGCCTTGTGGATATCGGCGTCGTCGGGGCAGGGATCGTGGGGCTGGCGCACGCACTGTGCGCCGCCGAGCGCGGGCACCGGGTGACGGTGTTCGAGCGCTCGGCGCGCGCCGAGGGGGCGTCGGTGCGGAACTTCGGCATGGCCTGGCCGGTCGGCCAGCCGGCCGGGGAGTGCCGCGAGATCGCACTCGAAAGCCGGGCACGCTGGCTGGAACTGGCGGCCGAGGCGGGCGTCTGGGTCCGGCCGTGCGGCTCCATTCACCTGGCGCACCGGCCCGACGAGTGGGAAGTTTTGCGCGAGTACACCCATCTCGCCCCGGCCCTCGGCGCGGAAGTCGAACTGCTCGACGCCGCCGAGGTGCTAGCCCGCACGCCGGGGGCGAACCCCGAGGGGCTGATCGGCGGACTATTCAGCCCCACGGAACTGTGCGTCAACCCGCCGGCGGCGGTCGCGGCGCTGGCCGGGTTCCTCGCCGCGCGGCACGGCGTGCGCTTCCACTTCGGCGCGGCGGTGGCGAGCGTCGAGCCGGGACTGGTCGTCACCGCGCGCCGCGAGCGCTTCGAGTTCGGCCGGGTGGTGGTGTGCGGCGGGGCGGACTTCGAGGCGCTCTTCCCCGAACTCCTGGCCGCGTCGGGCCTGCGCCGCTGCAAGCTGCAGATGCTCTCGACGCCGCCCCAACCGCAGGGGTGGCGCCTCGGCCCGCACCTCGCCAGCGGCCTGACCATCCGGCACTACCGCAACTTCGAGGCGTGCCGCTCCCTCGGCAGCCTGAAGGCGCGCGTCGCCGCCGAGGCGCCGGAACTCGACCGCCTAGGCGTCCACGTGATGGCCTCGCAGGACGACTCCGGCCGGGTGGTTCTCGGCGACTCGCACGAGTACGGCGCCGACATCTCGCCGTTCGACTCGGCCGAAATCGACGGGCTGATTCTGCGGGAGCTGCGGAAGGTAGTCCGGCTGCCGGACTGGTCGATCGAGCGGCGCTGGAGCGGGGTGTACGCCAAACACCCGACCTCACCGGTGTACGCCGCCGAGCCGCTCCCCGGAGTGTTCGTGCGTACCGGTACCGGCGGGGCGGGGATGACGATGGCGTTCGGGCTGGCCGGCCGCGACTGGGCGCGGTGGGGCTGAACATCACAGGGGGGGCCATGCACTTCATTCAGTGTGACGACCTGCTCGGCGCGGCCGAGGCCGACGAACTCGAGCGGACGATGGCCTCGGGCGGGTTCCCGTGGTTCTTCCAGCCGAACGTCAACAGCGTGGTGCGCCCCGAAGACCGCGCGGCGCACCCGACGGTGATCTACGACGAGTCGCGCTACCAGGAGTCGTTCGGCTTCTCGCACCTACTCTTCCCGAACGACTCACCCGAGTCGCCCTGGCTGCGGTTACCGAAACTCGTGTTCGAGGCGTTCCTGAACCGCAACCGAATCCTGCCGACGCGGCTGATCCGCCTCAAGGCGAATCTGCTGGTGCGGGCAACCGACCCGCGCCCGTTCTCGCCCCACGTCGATCTGCCGGCGCCGCACTGGGTGCTGATCTACTACGTCAACGACTCCGACGGCGACACGGTGATCTTCGACAAGCGCTACCCCGACCGGGACAACCCGGCGGTGCTGCGCTCGGTCAGCCCCAGGAAGGGCCGGGCGATCCTGTTCGACGGCCGGCACTACCACAGCGGCACCTGCCCCGTGCGGCACGACGCGCGGATCGTGCTGAACTACGACTTCGTCTGAGCGTCGGCGAGTTCGAGCACCGCCCGCACCGCCGGGGCGGTCGCCAATCGCCCGAGCCACGCCAGCCCCCGGCTTACCTCGCCCCCGTACCGGGCCTCGCTCCGCCGCAGGAGTTGGTCGCGGACGGCCGCGTCGTAGCGCTGGTCGGGCGCTTTGGCGTAGCGGCCCAGCGTCGGCCCGGCAGAGATATCCGCCGCCCAGCGCGCGGCGTCGGGGGCGCCGAGGTGCGCCAGGGCCGCGGCCAGCCCGGCCTCCGGGGCGGCGAGGAAGCGGTCGAAATCGACCCAGAGCGCGCGGCCGGGGAACCGACTCGCCGCCGCGCCCATGGCGAGCATCTCGCTCAGCCAACTCATCGCCACGCACTCGCCGGGGGAGAGGTCCGCCAGGCGCTGGGGCAGCCCCCCGAGCCGCCGCGCGAGGCGCACGTAGCGCTTGCCCGCCGCCGCCGCGATGTCGCCCATCGACCCGCCGAGCAGCGCTTTGAGGAACGTGGCCGGCGGCACCGTCATCAACAGCGCGCGCGACTCGGGCAGCCGGGCCATCAGGTCGCTTGCCATCTCGCTGGCGAAACTCGTCGCCTTGACGACCGCCGTCTGGCCAGGGCGGGGCGTGCGCGACCAGAGCGCCAGCAGCGGGCCGAGGTGGTCGTCGAAGGCCGCGCGGTCCCAGGGGCACGCGGGGTGGCCGAGCATGAGGTGGGCTTCCGCCAGGGTCCGCAGGGGGGCCGGCTCGCGGAGCGAGAACAGCGCGGGGTGATTGCCCGCCAGGCGCGACACGAGCGTCGAGCCGACGTGCGAGGCGTGGAAAATGAAGTGGCAGCGCTCGGGTAGGGGGGCCGCTGCGGCGCTCACCTCCGCCCACGCCCGCCACTCGCCGGCGGCGTCCGGCACGCCCAGGCGCGCGTCGAGGAAACTCGCCGCCTCGTAGTCGGCCTCGGCGAGCGGGACGAGCCGCAGCCGGTCGGCCTGCGGGTCGAGCGCGAGCGGGAATAGCTCCGGCGAGGTGGCCAGGCGCTCGCCCAGCCCCCCGCTCGGGGCGGGCGAGTGTGAAGAACTCCCAATCATATCTTCACGCCGATTTCACAGTGATAACGTTGAAGGAAACGCTGCTTCTCTCAGGATAACACGGACGGTCGGCGGTGCCGGTCGAAACTGTGCCTAACTAGCCGCAAGCAGGAGCGCGTCGCATGGGTCGCAAGAGGAAGTTTCTGTCGCCGCTGAGCGACCTCGTTCTGGAGGAGCGCAACAGCCCGACCGACTTCACCAACAACGCGCCGATCGCGGTCCCCTCGGTCGGCACCGCGTCGCCCTACCCCTCGACCATCTCGGTCTCGGGCCTGACCGGCCAGCAGATCACTGGGCTGCGGGTCACGCTGAACAACCTGTCGCACACCGCGCCGGACAACCTGGACATCATGCTGGTCTCCCCGACCGGGGTGCACATTTACCTGATGTCCGACGCCGGCGGCGGCTCGGACCAGCCGGCCAGCGGCCTCACGCTCACCTTCGCCGACACCGGCCCCGCGCTCACGACCGGGCAACTGACCTCGGGCACGTTCCGGCCGACCAACATCGACCAGGGCGACTCCGACGACATCCCCGGCGCGCCGGCCACGCCCGCCGTGACATCGCTCGCGGCGTTCATCGGCTCGGACCCCAACGGCACCTGGGAGCTGCGGGTCAGCGACGACACGGCGTTCGACGACGGCAGCATCGCCGGCGGGTACACCCTGAGCATCGACTCGCGGGCCAACACGGCCCCCGTGGGCGTCGCCGACTCGTACACCGTCGGTGAAGACGGCATGCTGATCGCCTCGGCCGGGTCCAGCCCGTTCGGGGTGCTCAAGAACGACACCGACGCCGAGAACGACCCGCTCACCGCCCAGTTGGTGAGTGGGCCGACCCACGGCACACTGGCGCTCAACGCCGACGGCTCGTTCACCTACCTCCCGCGGCCCGATTTCAACGGCGCCGACTCGTTCACCTACCGCGCGTCGGACGGGGCATCGACCAGCGCCGTGACCGCGGCGACCATCACCGTGGCGGCGGTCAACGACGTGCCGGTCGCCAACAGCGACGCCTTCACCGTGCAGAACGGCGACCCGCAGACGCTGCACCGCGCCGCGATCCTGGCCAACGACATCGACCCGGACCTGACGTACCGCTCGACGATCTTCTCGAACAACTTCGAGGGGCTGGCCACCAACCCCTTCAACGCGGGGGTTCCGGGCGGCCCCGGCGCCGACGGCACCGACTGGGGCGAAATCCCAGCCGGCTTCACCCGCGACAACACCACCAGCCCCGCCCCGGCCACCCCCACCTCGGCCGGGGCCGAGTTCTTCGGCTGGCACGCGCTGGACATCGACTCGTGGGCCTCCGAGCAGGGCGACCAGGCGCGCTCGCAGTTT
>CAXTPM010000033.1:0-1066 GCA_964245865.1 uncultured Fimbriiglobus sp.
AGGCGAAGCTGACGTATGCCTTCCACGAGCAGTTCGGCTACCTGACCGCGTGCCCCACCAACGTCGGCATCGGCATGCGCGCGAGTGTCATGCTGCACCTGCCGGCACTCGGGATCACCAAGCAAATCGAGAAGGTGTTCAAGGCGCTTCAGAAGTTGAACCTCGCGGTGCGCGGCCTCTACGGCGAGGGGAGCCGGGCGTCGGGCGACCTGTACCAAATCTCCAACCAGGTGACACTTGGCCGCAGCGAGGCGCGGGTGCTGGCGGAAATCCGCGAGGTCATCGCCATGATCTTGCAGTACGAGCGCCAGGCGCGCAAAGTCCTCATGAACGAGCGCCGCCAGGCCGAGCACGACCGCGTGGCCAGGGCCATCGGCACCCTCGGCAGTGCCACCATGATTACGAGCGAGGAGACGATGGAACTCTTGAGCGCGGTGCGCCTCGGGGTCCACCTGAACTTGCTGGACGACGTGCCGAGCCAGACGGTGAACCAGCTCTTCATTCACACGCAGTCGGCGCACCTGCAGAAGCTGATGGGGATGCCGCTCGACGGCGAGGAGCGGAACGCGGCGCGGGCGCGCTACCTCCGCACGCGCTTGCGCGAGTTGGGGCCGCCGGCGTGAGACGCCGCCTCGCCCTCGCCGCGCTCGCCGGACTCGTGCCGCTCTGGACGTGGGGGTTACTGCACCCGAACCCCGTGCCGCCGGCGGTCAAGGGCTTGCTCGGCTTCTGGGACCAGGCGTTCTTCGTCGCCGCGAAACTGACGCACGCCGGGGTCTACGGCCTGCTGGCGCTGCTGGGCGTGGCGGCGGCTTGGCCGAGCCGGCGGGCGCTGGGGCTGGCGGTGGGCGCGGTGATGCTGCACGGTGTCGCCACCGAGATCGGCCAGACGTTCGTGCCTAACCGCCACGGCTGCGTCCAGGACGTGCTCATCGACTGGGCCGGAGTCGGGGCGGCGGTCCTCCTGTGCGTGCAAGTGCTGCGGTGGCGGCGTGGGCGGCTCCTTCCAGTCTCCTCCCCCCTTGAGGGGGAGGGCTAGGGTGGGGGGTGGCAGGCCAAGAACAAG
>CAXTPM010000033.1:1076-10602 GCA_964245865.1 uncultured Fimbriiglobus sp.
TCCTACTGGGCCTGGCCCCCCCACCCTAGCCCTCCCCCCTTGAGGGGGGAGGGGACTGGAAGGACTCGTTCGGCATGTCGGAACCCCGGCACAGCGATATCGCCGAGTTCGTGGCGCGGGGCGCCGGCGCGCTCCGCGTGCCCGGCGCCGGGCCGCTGCCGCTAGCGCTGTTGGCCGGGTCGTTCAACCCGCCGCACCGGGGGCACCGCGAACTCGCCGCCCTGGCGGGTGCGCGCCTCGGGGCGCCGGTGCAGTTCGAGTTGAGCGTGGCCAACGTCGAGAAGCCGCCGCTCTCCCCCGAAGAGATCGCCCGGCGACTCGCCCACTTCGACCCGGCGCGCGAGGTCGTGTGGCTGACGCACGCCCCGACTTTCGCCGAGAAGGCGCGGCTGTTCCCCGGCGCGGCGTTCGTGGTGGGGTTCGACACCGCGCTGCGGCTGATCGACCCGGCGTTCGCGCTTGGCTCGGCCGAGCTTTGCCGGCAACGGCTCGCGGAGATCGGCGCGGCCGGCGGGCGGTTCGTGGTGGCCGGGCGGGTGGACCGCGCGGGCGCCTTCCAGACGTGGCCCCCGGCGGGCGTGGCCGATTGGCCGGAACTGGCGATCGTGGAGGGGCTGCCGGAGGAGGCTTTCCGGGTGGACGTGAGTTCGACCGCCCTGCGGCAACTTGCTGCCACCTCCCCTCTTGAGGGGTAGGGGACGGGAAGGCCCGGCACCCCGTTTGCTCCCACGCCCCGCATGAGGCTCCCCCCGGTCACGCCCGCCCTCCGCCGCTTCGCGCTGGAGGTCCACGCCGAACTCGGCGCGCTCTACGGCACGCCAGTGCCGTTCTTCCAGACGCTCGACCCCCTCAGTGAACTCGTCTCGTCCTTACTCAGTCACCGCACCAAGAACAAGCAGTCCGGCGAGGCGTTCCGCATACTGCGCGAGCGCTTCCCGACCTGGGAGCAGGTGCGCGACGCGGACCCGGCGGCGGTCATCGACGCCATCAAGCCGTGCACCTGGCCCGAACTCAAGGGGCCGCGTCTCCAGGACATCCTCCGACGCATCGGGGAGGAGCGCGGCGAGTTGTCGCTGGAGTTCCTGGCCGACTGGCCCGTGGCCGAGGCGCGCGGGTGGCTCGAACGCCTGCCGGGCGTCGGCAAGAAGACCAGCGCCGCGACGCTCCTGTTCAGCACGCTGCGCAAGCCCGCGCTGCCCGTCGATAGCCACCACCACCGCGTGGCCATGCGCCTGGGACTAGTGCCCAACGGCTGCCCGCTCGACGCCGCGCACAACCGCCTCGCGGCCCTCATTCCCGCCGACTGGGATTCGCAGAGTGTGTACGACCACCACGAACTCTTGATGTTCCACGGCCAGCGCTGCTGCTCTCCGCGCAACCCGGCGTGCGAGCGCTGTCCCTTGGCGGATCGCTGCCCGTCGTCGCGGCTCCTACCGAGTGAACCCCGCGCCACCCCTGCGGTTGAGCGCCCGACCGCCACCCTGTTCGACACCTTGGAGTGACCCGACCGATGAACCGCGCCCTCCTGCTCGCCGGCCTCGCCTTCGGCGGCTACCACTTGTACCGCGCGGTGAAGCCGCGCTACGACTACCGCGGCAAGCACGTGATGATTACTGGCGGCTCGCGCGGCCTGGGGCTGGCGCTCGCGCAAGAGTTAGCGAAGCGCGGCGCGAACTTGAGTATTTGCAGTCGCCACGCCGACCAGTTGCACACCGCCGCCGTGCAGCTCCAGCAGGCGGGCGCCAAAGTCGTCGCCGAGCAGCGGAACCTGCGCGACGGCGAGGCGGTGCGGCGCTTCGTGGCGAGCGCCGAGAAGAACCTCGGGCCGGTCGATGTGCTGATCCACAACGCAGGCGTGATTCAGGTCGGGCCGATCGACGAGATGACCGAAGAAGACTTCCGCGAGTCGCTGGAAATCCACTTCTGGGCGAGCTACCACGCGGTCATGGCCGTGCTGCCGGGGATGCGGGCGCGCAAGCAGGGCCGCATCGTCAACGTCACCAGCATCGGCGGCAAGATCGCCGTGCCGCACCTCTTGCCGTACTCCACCGGCAAGTTCGCGCTCTCGGGCTTCTCCGACGGCTTGCGGGCCGAACTCGCCCAAGACGGCATTGTCGTCACCACGGTCTACCCTGGGCTGATGCGCACCGGGAGCCACCTGAACGCGGAGTTCAAGGGGCGGCACGACGACGAGTACGCCTGGTTCGCCGCCGGCAACGCCGTCCCCGGCCTGAGTTCCAGCGCCGCGACCGCCGCGAACAGCATCCTCAACAGTTGCGCCCTGGGCGACAGTGAACTCGTAGTGGGGCTAAGCGCGAAGTTCGGCGCCGTCACGCGGGCGCTGATGCCCAACCTCACCGGCGAGATTCTTGCCCTGGTCAACCGCCACGTGCTGCCCGAACCCGGCGGCATCGGTCAGGCACGCCTGAAAGGCCACGAGTCGCGCGGCAAGTTGCCCTCGGCGGTGACGGTACTGAGCGACCGCGCGGCGAAGAGTTACAACGAGACGCCGGCGCGTTAGCCGTCCTGCTTTGGCGCGACCTCCAACTCCACCACGTCCGGTGGGTCAGGCGGCGACTGGGTAGGACTTATCCCGCGCAGCATCCGCAGCCCGCCAAAGAGGATCGCCCCCCAGGCGACGACGTAGCTGCCACCGGGCGCGGAGGCGAAGTAGGTGCCCGCCGTGACGGCCACGCCGAGGGCGCATACTACCGCACCGGCCCGGAACTCGCCTGAACCCGACTCGGGTGCGGCGGCGGGTGACTCGCGCGGCGCCGGCCGCACCAACGGCGTCCGGCAGTGGGGGCACGCGAGGGCGTTTGCCCCCTCGAGGCCTAGGTAGCCGTTGCACGAGCGGCACATGATCCGAGCCACGCCGAACTCCTTTGCGATCCGCGTTCGGGCGGGGCAAGGCTAGTACGGCCGGCTTAGGAAGATTGGCGAAAGTGCGCGGGCGGCGCCAAAGTCGGCGACAGAGTGTCGGCATCGGCGGCGCCGGCGAACCCGACACCGCCCTGGGGCGACTTTAGCCCGCGCTCGCGTCCGGCTCGACGTGCGTCCCCGGCGGCAGTGCGGCCGTCACCGTCATGCCGCCCTCGCCCTTCGGCTGCTCGATCGCCCCGACCCGCGCCGAGCCGCCCTGCCCCGCCGCCCCACTTACTGGCGCGGCGGTGGCCGGGGCGGCGACGAACGCGGCGCTGTCGTAGTAGCTGTGGAAGCGCTTCACCTTGTCGCCCTCGTACTCCAGCACGCTCACGCCCCGGTAGCGGATCGGCTTCCCCGTCGGGAGTTCGCCCTCGGAGGTCCACTCCAGCACGCCGTGGGCGTCGCCGCGGATGACGTTGTGGAACTCGGAGTGGATGACCTTGAAGGCGCGCAGGTACTCGCCCCAGAACTTGCGCGCGCCCTCGACGCCGAGTTCGGGTTCGTCTTTGGAGAGGTTCGTACACTCCGACCCCTCGGCGTACAACTCGGCCAGCAAGTTCGGGTCGCGTGACGCCTCGGCGGCCTGGAGAGTTTGGGCGAAGCGGTCGGTCAGCGGGTGGCTCATGGTGCACTCGGGTGGAGGGGGCGAAGGAGGCCGGCCCGCCAGGGGAAGCCTGCGGGCCGGGGGGTTGGTTCATTCGTTGCCGGGGGCGCGGGCTAGTCGTGCTTGTGCTTGTCGCCTTTTTCGGACTTCTCGGCCTTCGCCGCCGGCTTGATCTTGCCGCTGGGCAGGTACTTCAACTCCATCGACTTGCCGCCGACCTCGACATCGACCTCGTAGTAGCTGACGACATCGACATCCGCGCTCGCCTTCTCGCGCGCGGCCGGCTTGTGCTCGTCCTTCGGGTCGAACAGCTCGAACACCTCCTCGACCTTCTTGACCGTCGCCCCCGGCTGCTCGTTGCGCACCGCGTCGGCGACCGCCTTGGGCAGTTTCTCCGGAAGGATGGTGCGCTCGTAGTGGTGGACGGACACCGGCGACCCCTTGTGCTTGGCGTCCTTGGTGTGGTCATGGACCATGACATCGATCTTCGCGCCGTTGTCGTCGATGGTGATCTCGTACTCGGCGTGGTGCTTCTGGTCTTCCTTCGAGGCCTTCTTGGCCTTCGCGCTCGGGAACTTACTCGTGACTGCTTTCAGGACCGGCGCGGGCACGTCTTTCAAGGGGATGTCGTGCTCGTCGTGCGCGACGACGAACCCGAGCGAGAATGCGGCGAAGGTGAGGGCGAGCAGCGGCTTGAGCATCGGCGGGACTCCGCGAGTGGGGTCGGACTGGCGGAGAGGAGTGCAACTGGCGGGCCGAACGCGAGTTGGGACGGGGGGAGGCAACGTTGCTCGGACTGAACTCCACGGGCAACCGCGACGGCAATTCGGATGGTCTTGATGGCATAATGTCCCGCGAATACCTACTAATGCCACAGCCCGAAGGAGTCTGGAGCGCGGTCCCCGCGTCTGGGTAGCCGCTGCGATGAATCGCAATCGCCCGCCCTACCTCCGTGGCGCAGGTCCATCCGCCGTGCGAATTCAAACCATCCGGGACGCGCCCACGCTATGACGACCGACCGTAAGACTGCCTTAGTCGTTGGCAGTACGGGCATCGCCGGCCTCAATCTCGCCGCGCGCCTCGCCGCGACCGGGTGGCGGGTGTACGGCCTGGCCCGCAACCCTGTGGAGATGCCGGGCGTCACGCGGGTCCCCGCCGACTTGCAGGACGCCGCCGCCCTCAAGGCCGCGCTGGCGGATGTCACCGTGGCCCACGCCTTCATCTGCACGTGGTCGCGCCAGCCGACCGAGGCCGAGAACGTGCGCGTCAACGGGGCCATCGCCCGCAACCTGTTCGCCGCCCTGGCGGGCAAGCCGCTGGTACACGCCGCGCTGGTGACAGGCACGAAACACTACCTCGGGCCGTTCGAGTCCTACGGGCAGACCAACGCCGAAACGCCCTTCCGCGAAGACAACCCCCGCCTGCCGGGCCTGAACTTTTACTACGAGCAGGAAGACATCCTCTTCGAGGCCGCGGCCAAGGGCGGGTTCGGCTGGACGGTACACCGCTCGCACACGGTGATCGGCTACGCTCGCGGCAACGCTATGAACATGGGCGTCACGCTGGCGGTGTACGCCGTCCTCTGCCGAGAGAAGGGTGTTCCCTTCGTCTTCCCCGGCTCGCACGAGCAGTGGAACGCGCTGACGGATGTCACCGACGCGCGCATCCTAGCCGAGCAGTTGGAGTGGGCCGCGACGAACGAGGCGGCGTATAACCTCGCCTTCAACGTCACCAACGGCGACCTGTTCCGCTGGCGCTGGCTGTGGCCGCAACTGGCGGCGTACTTCGGGGTGGAGCCGCAAGGGCCGCCACCGGCGCCCGCCCCGCTGGAGGGCCGAATGGGCGCCGCCGCCGAAGACTGGAAGGGCGTCGCCGTCAAGTACGACCTCGCGGAGCCGGACGCGAGCAAACTCGTTAGCTGGTGGCACACCGACGGCGACTTGGGTCGCACCATCGAGTGCGTCAACGACATAACGCGGAGCCGGATACTGGGCTTCACGGCCTACCAGCCGACGACGGCCTCGTTCTTCGAGTTGTTCGACCGACTCAAGGCGGAACGAGTCATCCCGGCCTGAAGCGGGGCGGATTCCCCGGATGCGTAGCCCACTCGGCACAGCCGCCGCTGCTAGGCTGGGTCGTCCCGGCGGCGATTACCTGGGACACGGATCAGCCGTCCACGAAGTAATGCACCGCCCCCTCGCGTACGCCTGCCAACCGGTCCACGCGCCCCAGCGCCACCGCAGCGGCGCGCCACGTCGCGCGAGAAGTCCTCCAGTCCACCCTCGAGCCGTGCCGATCAGCCACAATATGCGCCATCCGAATCTGTTCCGACTCACCCTTCTGCTCGCCTCCCTGGGCCTGGGCGGCAGTCGCGTTTCGGCCCAACAGAACCTCTTCAACGTGCCCAGTGGTAACATTACGGGCAAGGGCGACCTGTTTTTCCAGCAGCAGTTTAACTTCAGTCGGGCGAGCGGGTCGAGCAACACGACGGTCGATCTCGGCCTCGGTTCCGGCTGGGAAGTCGGCGCCAACTTCCTCGACGTTTTGCTCTACGAACGCGGCCCGGATCGGCCGCAACCTGGGCCGGTGCAGGCGAACCCCGATTTTCTCGTCAACGCCCAGAAAGGTTTTGAAATCACCGACTACTGGTCCACGGGCGTTGGCGGGCAGTTCGGCTTCAACCCGGCGACCAGCCGGCGGGACGTGCGATTCCTCAACTTCTCGTGGGCGATCAACAGCTTCCAGGTTCCGGATCGGGAGGAGTACGGGAAGTGGTACATTGGCGCCTACTACGGGAACGGCGCTTACCGCGGGGCCGGTAGTAGTACGGGGTTCATGCTCGGGGCCGAAGTCCCCATCATTCCGGAAAAACTATCATTCCAGTTCGACTGGCTCGGCGGGACCAATGACATCTCGGTTGCGGTCGTCGGCGGCGTCTATACCTTCCAGAGCGGCTGGCAACTCTCGCTGGGCGCCCAACTCCCCTCGCCCCGGAGCGGGAACCCCTACGGCGTGGTGCTGGAGTTGACGTACCCGGCCCTCCACCTGTCCCGCCGGTAGACTCCCTCCCGAAAGGGCCGCGCCGAGTTCGGCGCCCCGCCCCTCAGTCGTCCACAAAATAATGCACCACGCCCTCGCGCACGCTGCTGAGTTTTGCCACGCGCCCGAGGGCCAGCCGGAACCGCCGCGTCTCGGCCAAATGCGTGAGGATCACCAGCGCCACCGTCGCCGCCCCGCCCGCCCCCAGCGCGTCGGACTCGGGCGTCTCGTGCTGGATCACCGACGAGATGCTAATCGACTCGGCCGCGAGCGCCCCGGCGACTTCCGATAACACGCCGGGTTCATCGCCGACCACCACGCGCAAGTAAAACCGACTCCGCACCCGCTCCGGGGATTGTAAGCGGTAGCGGCCCGAGTCCGGGGCGTACAGGTTCGCAGCCGCGAAACTCAGTTGCGCCCGGCCCACCGCCAGGTCGATCAGGTCGCCCACCACCGCCGAGGCCGTCGGCATCCGCCCCGCCCCCGGCCCCTGGTACATCGTCTCGCCGACGGCATCACCGAGTACGAGGACCGCGTTCGCGGCGCCCCGCACTTGGGCCAGCAAGTCGCGGTGCCGCACCAGCACGGGTGCGACGTGCAGCGCCACGGCGTCGCCGTCGTGTAGCCGAGTTCGCCCGCGAACGCCAGGTCGGCACTCTGCACCCCGGCAATCCCTGTGACTTCGATCTCGCCGGGCCGCGGCGTGACGCCGAACGCGATCTGGGCGAGGACGGCCAGCTTGTGCGCGGTGTCGCCGCCGCTCACGTCCAGGGTCGGGTCGGCCTCGGCGTACCCCAACTGTTGGGCCGCACCCAGTGCCTCGGCGTAGGGCAGTCCTTCGTCGGCCATGCGCGTGAGGATGTAGTTCGACGTGCCGTTCAGAATCCCTTGAATCGCCGTGATCTGATTCGCCGCGAGGCTCTCGGCGAGCGCCCGGACGATCGGCACTCCGCCCGCGACGGCCGCCTCGAAGCAGACGGCTCGGCCCGCCCGGCGCGCCGCGGCGAACAGCTCCGGCCCGTGCGTTGCGAGCAGCGCCTTGTTGGCCGTGACGACGTGCTTGCCGGCCTCGAGTGCCGCCAGCACCACCTGCCGCGCGACCGTGGTGCCGCCGACGAGTTCGACCACCACGTCCGCACGCGGGTCGGCGGCGGCGGCGCGCCAGTCGGCGGAAACCAGGTGTCGGGGGACGACCGGGTCGCGCGGCTTGTCGGGACTCGCCACGACAATCGAGGTGAGGCGCAGTTCGGCCCCGGCGCGGCGACTGAGGCGCTCGGACTGGGTGAGGAGGAGTTGCGCGACGCCGGTGCCGACGGTGCCGCAGCCGACGAGGGCAATGCCGAGGGTGTTCATGGGCGCTCGGGGGGTTGGCCGGCGGGTGTCCGTTCCCGGCGCCTCACACCGCCGCGAGTGCCAGCGTGCAGTTGTGCCCACCAAAAGCAAAGCTGTTCGAGAGAATCTTCGTGACCCGCACCTCGCGCGCCTGGTTCGGCACGTAGTCCAGGTCGCAGCCGCCCTCGCGGTCCTGGTCGAACAAGTTAATCGTCGGGTGGACCACGCCGTGCCGCAGGGTGAGGGCGCAGACGATCGCCTCGACGCCCCCCGAAGCGCCCAGCAGGTGGCCGATGAGGCTTTTCGTACTCGAAATCATGAGCTTGTGCGCGGCCGTCTCGCCGAAAACGATCTTGATCGCCTTGGTCTCCGCCACGTCGCCCAGAGGCGTGCTGGTGCCGTGGGCGTTGATGTAGCCGACCTCCGACGCATCCCACTTCGCCTGGCGCAACGCCTGACGCATCCCCTCGGCCGCGCCGACGCCGTCCTCGTGCGGGGCGGTGATGTGGTAGGCGTCGGAGGTGTTGCCGACCGCGACGACCTCGCAGTAGATGTTCGCGCCCCGCGCCTTGGCGTGCTCGTACTCTTCGAGGATCAGAATGCCCGCGCCTTCCGATAATACGAAGCCGTCGCGCCCCTTGTCGAACGGCCGGCTGGCGGTGGCGGGGTCGTCGTTGCGCTCCGAGAGTGCCCGGCAGGCGCAGAACCCCGCCACGCCCATCGGGGTGACCGCCGCCTCGGTGCCGCCCGAGACCATCACGTCCGCGCGGTTCGCCTGGATCGCCTGCATGGCGTCGCCGATCGCGTGAGCGGCACTGCTGCACGCCGTCGAGACGGTGGTGTTCGGGCCGCGCAGCCCGTACCGAATCGAAATCGCCCCGGCGGTGGTGTTGGCGATCATCTTCACGATCGTGAACGGGCTAACTCGACTGGCACCCTTGGTGATCAGCGTGTTGAAGCCGTCCTCGAACTCGGACAAGCCGCCGATGCCGGTACCCAGGATGCAGCCGGCGCGGAACGGATCGAGCTTCGAGAAGTCGAGTCCCGAGTCGGCCACGGCCTGGTGGCTCGCCACGAGCGCGAACTGGCTGCAGCGGTCGAGGCGCCGGACTTCCTTCGAGTCGATAATGGGGGCGGGGTCGAAGTCCTTGACCTCGCCGCCGAACTTGGTCTTGAATGTACTGCAATCGACGCGGGTGATGGGCGCGACGCCACTCTTGCCGGCGAGGGCCGCGCGCCAGAACTCCGGCACCGAATGGGCCAGGGGGTTGACGGTCCCCAGGCCGGTAATCACCACGCGCCGCGCCATTTACTTCGCCCCGCCGCCCGACTTCTTCGTCTCGATTTCCTTGTCGATGTAATCGACCGCCTCGCCGACGGTTTTGATCTTCTCGGCCTGCTCGTCGGGGATCGAGATGTCGAACTCCTCTTCGAGTTCCATCACGAGTTCGACGATGTCGAGCGAGTCGGCGCCGATGTCCTCGACGAAGCGCGTCTCGCGCTTGACCTTCTCTTTTTCGACCGCGAGGTGTTCGCAGACGATCTCGACCACACGATTTTCAACGGACACGCAAAAGCCCTCCCCAGGCGGGTGCCGACCGGCCCGGCACCCCAGTACCCGTGGTG
>CAXTPM010000033.1:10612-13074 GCA_964245865.1 uncultured Fimbriiglobus sp.
CCCTGTCAGACACGGGCCACCGCGGCCCCAGTTCCCCGGCCCAGAACCCTGGGGCGCGGTCATGGGGATGACTTTATAGGCCGGCCCGGAAAAGAAAAGGGCAACGCCCCCCGCCCGCCCCCGATTCCGCGTGCTACGCCCCGACGTTCACCACCTCCGCCTTGCGGTGCACGCGCTTCAAGAGGCCCGCCAGCACGCGCCCCGGCCCGATCTCCACGAAGCGCTCGACGCCCCGCTCGAGCATCGCCCGCAGCGTCGCCTCCCACAGCACCGGCGAGACCACCTGCCGCACCAGAAGTGGGCGAATCTCCGCCGGGTCGGTGTGCGGCAGCGCGTCCACGTTCGAGTAGACCGGCAGCCGCGCCGCGCGCAAACTCACGCCCGCCAAGGCCGCGTCGAGCACCTCGTCGGCGGGGCGCATCAGGCTCGTGTGGAATGCCCCGGCCACCGCCAGGCGCACCGCCCGGTCGCCGCGCGCCTCGGCCTGTGCCAGCAGCCCCTCGATAGCGGTGAGCGTGCCCGAAACCACCGTGTTGCCGGGGCAGAGCAGGTTCGCCACCTGGATGGTGCCGAGGTGCCGCACGCCGGCGACGAGGTTCTCGACCTCCTCGACGGTGGGGCCGATCAGGCTGACCATCGCACTCGGGCTAGCGTCCGCTGCGGCCTGCATCGCCTTACCGCGCGCCTGCACCAGTCGCACGCCGTCCAAAAAGTCGAACGCCCCGGCGTAGCAGAG
This sequence comes from uncultured Fimbriiglobus sp., assembly GCA_964245865.1. Taxonomy (GTDB): domain Bacteria; phylum Planctomycetota; class Planctomycetia; order Gemmatales; family Gemmataceae; genus Fimbriiglobus. Next base: position 11,349 of record CAXTPM010000033.1, read on the forward strand.
CGCGGTGTACTCGCCCAGACTCAGCCCCGCCACGCAATCGACATCGTCCAACGCGGCGTCGGCGTAAGTGTCGAGCGCGGCGAGACTCGCGACGTAAATCGCCGGCTGGCTAATGTCCGTCGCGTTCAGCTTTTCGGCCGGGCCGTGGGTGCAGACTTCGAGCAGGTCGTAGCCGAGCACCTCCGACGCCGCGTCGAAGCGCGCCTTTGCGGCCGGGTGCGCGGCGGCGAGGGCGGCGCCCATCCCGACGGTTTGCGCCCCCTGGCCGGGGAACAGGTACGCAGTCTTCGGCATCGTGGTCGGCCCGCCCTACTCGTCGGTCGCAAAACCCGGCAGTGCCGCGAGTTCGGTTTCGATCTGCGCGTTCAGCCCTGCGCGAACGTTCTGAGCCGCGGTGCCCAGAGCGTTCGCAATCGCCTTCTCGTCGGACGACCCGTGGCAGATGATGCAAACCCCATCGACGCCCAGAAGTGGCGCCCCGCCGGCCGACTTGTGGCTGAACTTCTCGACCAGCTTTTGCATCGCCGCAAACGCCTGCGCCCGCTCGGCCACGAGCGCCCCGCCGACTTCGCGCGTCACCAGTTCGACCACGAACTCGAACAGACCCTCGGCCTGCTTGAGGATCACGTTACCGACGAATCCGTCGGTGACGATCACGTCCACCGCGCCCCTGTGAATGTCCCGCCCCTCGACGTTGCCGACGAAGTGGGGCGCGAGCGGCGACTGGCGGAACAATTCGTAGGTGCGGTTGACGAGTTCGTGCCCCTTGCCCTCCTCCTCGCCGACGTTCATCAGCCCGATTTTCGGACTCGCCACGCCGAGCATGGTGCGGGCCACGACCGACCCCATGACGCCATACTGGAGCAGGTGCGACGGCTTTGGGAAGACGTTGGCCCCCACGTCGAGAATAACCGTGCGCCCCTTTGCAGTCGGCATCAGGGCGGCGATGCCGGGCTTCAGCACGCCCTTGAGATAGCGCCGGCTGAACACGCCGCCGGCGACCACCGCCCCGGTGTTGCCGGCACTCACCAGGCCGTCGGCCTGCTTGGTAGCGGTCAGTTTCCAGCACGCGGCGATCGAGTTGTCCGGCTTCTTGCGGAAGGCTTCGACGGGCTTTTCCGTCATGCCAATGACGCCGGCCGAGTGCACGACCGCGGCGCGACTCGGGTCGATCGAGTGCGCGGCGACGAGTGGTTCGAGCAGCGCGGAGTCGCCGACGAGGACGAGTTCGAGGTCGGCGTGGGCGGCGAGCGCCCGCGCGGCGCCGGCCAGGTTGGGGCCGGGGCCGTGGTCGCCGCCCATGCAGTCGAGTGCGAGGCGCATCGGCCTACGCCCCCTGGTCGGCCTGTTCGGTCATCACGACCGCGTCGCGGCCGCGGTAGAAGCCGCAGTTGGAGCAGACGCGGTGGGCCAGCACCGGCTCGTTGCAGCGCGTGCAGTATTGGACGCCCTTGCCCGTGCCGAGGTTGTGGTGGCTGCGGCGGGTGCCCTTGCGGGCCTTCGACGTGCGTCGTTTGGGGACGGCCATACTAGAACTCGGATGACACCGGCGGGGGTACTCGATCGCTCATGATAGGGGGCCGGGGTGCCGTGTCAAGCGAGCCGGGAGTTGGTATGCTAGGGGGGTGAGTGCGTCGGCCTCAGCTTGTACAGAGACGCACCCCCCGGCCCCCTCCCCGCGCCGGAGGGGGGCGGGGGTGAGGGCGCTTCCGTTCCGCGATCCGAG
>CAXTPM010000033.1:13084-16897 GCA_964245865.1 uncultured Fimbriiglobus sp.
TCGCGAGAAGAGCGTCGCGAGAAGAGCGTCGCGCATGCCCCTCCTCTCCACATCCGACTGGCTCGACCACGAGGACCGCTCGCTCGCGCCTTACGCCATGCCCAACCGCCTCTCACTCGGCAGGCGGCACCCCGAACCCGGCCACGACTTCCGCGCCCCGTTCCAGCGGGACCGGGAGCGCGTCGTGCACAGCAGTGCGTTCCGGCGCATGACCGGCAAAACTCAGGTGCTCGTGGCGAGTGTGAACGACCACCACCGCACCCGCCTGACGCACACCCTCGAAGTGGTGCAGGTCGCCCGCACCGTCGCGCGGCGCTTGCGCCTGAACGAAGACCTCACCGAAGCGATTGCGCTGGCGCACGACATCGGCCACCCGCCGTTCGGCCACGCCGGGGAGCGGGCGCTCGACGAGTGCCTGCGCCCCTTCGGCGGCTTCGACCACAACCTCTTCGGCCTGCGCCGCGTGGACGAACTCGAAGAGCGCTACCCGCAGTTCCCAGGTCTGAACCTCACCTACGAAATGCGCGAGGCGTTCGTGCGGCACGCCAAGCGCCAAGGCACGCCGGAGTGCGCCGAGTTCGCCGGCGCGGGGTCGCCCCTCGTGGAAGCCCAGGTGGTCGATGCGGTCGATAGCATCGCCTACGACACCCACGACCTGGACGACGCGCTGGGCCTCGGATTCCTAACGCTCGCCGACTTGGGCGAAGTCGAACTCTGGCAACTCGCGGCGCGGGCGGTGTCGGCCGAGCACCCCGCCCTGAGTGGCCAGCCGTTCCGCACCGCCGTGGTGCGCGAGTTGCTGGCCCGGCAGGTCAACAATTTGCTGGACGAGACCGCGAACCGCCTGGGGCAGTGCCGCGTCGTCAGCCTAGGCGACGTGCGTGCCTCGGAGTGCGAGTTGGTGGGCTTCGACGCGGCGTTCGCAAAGCTCAAGCGCGACTTCGAGCAGTTCCTGCGCGAGCGCGTCTACCGCCACCACCGGGTGCTGCGCATGACCGCGTCGGGCAAGCGCATCCTCGCAGCACTATTCCAGGAGTACGTCGCCGCGCCGGAACTCTTACCCGAGAAGCACTTGCGCCGCTGGAGCGGGTCGGGGCGCGTGGTCGGCCCCCCCGCCGGGCCGAACCTGCCTGGGCGGCGCCCGGTGCCGCACTTGGAACTCGTGGTGGGCGATTATCTGGCCGGGATGACCGACCGATTCGCCCAACAGGAGTACCGGCGGCTGTTCACCCCGACCACCGACTTGTAATAATAACGAATTGAGAAACCGCCTGGCCGCCCGCCGAGGATTGCAAGAATGTTAATGTCGCTGTTGCGCGGCTGCTACGTGGCGTTCATGCTCGCCATCGCCGCCGCGGCCGTCGCGTTCTTCCAGGCCGAGGACAACCTCTTCGCCGGCCTCGCCGCCGCCGGCACCATCCTGGCCCTGGGCGCGGTGGTGCTGCTCACCGACCTGCGCGAGCGCGACAAGCAGATCGCCACCATCTCGGCGGTGTATATGGGGCTACTCCTCGGGCTACTTTTGGGGTTGCTATTCTCACTGGCCCTGGAACCGCTCGTCGGCTCGCTCTACGCCAGCGCCGACGCCGGCCGCGTGCAGCAAGTCCAGACCATCTGGCGGTTTGCGGTCACGGTCATGGCGTGCTACGTCTCAATCTCGACACTCCTCCAAACCAAAGACGACTTCCGGTTCATCATTCCGTACGTCGAGTTCTCCAAACAGCTCAAGGGCAACAAGCCACTCATCCTGGATACGAGTGTCATCATCGACGGCCGCATTGCCGATCTGTGCGACACGCGCGTCATCGACAGCAAGTTAATTGTGCCCCGGTTCGTACTCCAAGAGTTGCAGGGCATCGCGGATAATAGCGACAAGCTCAAGCGCAACCGCGGCCGGCGCGGGTTGGATATTCTCAAGCGATTGCAGACGAACCCCAAAGTCGAACTACAGATGCACGACGGGGTGGCCGGCGAGTCGCGCAACGACGCCAAAATTCGCGTCGATGAGCGGCTGGTGCTGTTCGCCAAGGCGCTCGGCGGTCGCGTCGTCACCAACGACTTCAACCTCAATAAAATCGCGCAACTTCAAGGCGTCGATGTTATTAACCTGAACGAAATTGCCAACAGCCTCAAAACGGTCGCGCTGCCTGGGGAGTATTTGCAGGTCAAGATCGTGAAGGCCGGCGACCAGTTGGGCCAGGGGGTGGGGTACCTCGACGACGGCACGATGATCGTGATCGAGCACGGGCGCAACCTGATCGGGCAGGATACGCAGATTCTCGTGACGAGTGTGCTGCAAACTCCGGCCGGCCGTATGATTTTCGGCCGGCCCGAGGCGCGTTCGAGCGGCACCTTTCAGCCGGTCGATGGCCGCTCGTCCGGGAGTTATATTCCCGTGGCCAACCCCGGCAGCGCGCCGCACGCTGCCCTCGGCTCCGGCCCCAACTCGGGCGGGTCGAAGCCGCACGGGGCGCTCAACAGCCCGCCCGCGAAGCCGCCGGAGTCGCCCGAGCCGCCGAAGACATAACCCCGCCGGGGCCAGAGCTTCGGCGGACTCACCCGGAGACACCCGTGCCCCGCATCGCCACCCTGTTCGCCCTCGTCGCGCTACTGACGCCCGCCTTCGCCGCCGACCCGCCCAAGCCGGCGGCGCGGCCCACGGGTGATGCCGACATTGTGCGCAAGGTCATTTCCGCCCGCAAAGAGTATCAGCAATCGCTCATTGCGCTTCTGGATTACTACCAACAAAATGGTGATCTCGAACGCGCCAAGTGGGCCGAGGACGAGTTGAAGAGCTACCACATGGCGTGGAAGCCGTCGTACCGCCTCGACATCCAAGACGTTCCGCCGGCCACGCTCGAGCCGAAGTCGAACATCAGGGAAGCGAACGAAGCGTACATGCGCGCGATCGAGTATAAAAAGAAGGGCGGCACCGGAACCGAGGGCGTGCTGAACCAGCGCCGCGCCGAGGTGCTGCTCCAAGATATTTTGGCCAAGCATCCGGACAGCGACAAAATCGCGGACGTGGCCTACGAACTGGGCGACTTGTACGAGGGGAAAACCTACCACCAGTACGAGCGCGCCGCCGCGTACTACGAGCGCAGTTACCAGTGGCGGCGCGGTACCACCACCGACGCGCGATTGCGCGCGGCGCGGCTGTACGACAAAACCCTCAACGAGCGCACCAAGGCCGTCGAGATTTACCGCGACGTGATTGCCTCCGATACCGACACGATTCGCATCCAGGAGGCGACCAAGCGCCTGGCCGAGTTGACTGGTGGGTCGGGGGGGCGGAAGTAGCCTCGCCGGGCCGGTCGGGCGGGCTAGAATGTCCCCTCGCCGCCCCAAGTCCGCCGCCGAGAGTGCCGTGGCCGATGTCTCCGCCGAGCGCCCGATCCAGCTCGCCATGCTCGCGGCCGTGGCGACGATCGCGCTGAAGGCAGCCGCGTCGGCGCTCACGGGGTCGGTCGGGCTGTTCTCCGAGGCGCTCGAGTCGGTCGTCAACCTCGTGACCGCGCTCATCGCCTACGCCAGTCTGAAGTACGCCGCGCGCCCGGCCGACCCCGACCACGCTTACGGACACGCCAAGATCGAGTTCTTTTCAGGGGGTCTCGAGGGGGTGCTGGTCACGCTCGCCGGGGCGGGGACGGTGGCGTACTCGGTGCGGCAGTTCTTCGCGCCCGCCGAGCTGACGCGCCTCGGCTTCGGACTGTCGCTGGCGGTCGCGGCGGCGGGCATCAACGCGGCCGTGGCGTGGCTGCAACTGCGCGTCGGGCGGCGGCTCGACTCTCCCTGGCTCATCGCCGCCGGGCG
>CAXTPM010000034.1:0-14877 GCA_964245865.1 uncultured Fimbriiglobus sp.
TGCTCGCCACGCAGAACCCCATCGAGCAAGAGGGCACCTACCCGCTGCCCGAGGCCCAACTCGACCGCTTCCTGTTCCTCATCAAAGTCGATTACCCCTCCGACGCCGAGGAGGAACTGATCATGCGCGCCGGCACCGCCGACCGGGGCGACCCGGTGCGGCCGGTACTCTCGGGCGACGACATCATCCAACTCCAGCAAGTCGTGCGGCGCGTGCCGGTCTCCGACGACATGTTCGGCTTCGCCAAGCGCATCGCCCGCCTCAGCCGCCCCGGCACGCCCGACGCGGCGCCCTTTGTGGACGAGTGGCTGACCTGGGGCGCCGGACCGCGCGCGTCGATGAACTTGATTCTGGCCGCCAAGGCGCACGCGGTCCTGAAGGGCCGCAACCACGTCGGCCCGGACGACATCACCGCCGTGGCGCCGCCGATTTTGCGGCACCGGCTGATCCTGAACTTCGGCGCGCAGTCGGACGGCATCACGGTGGAGCGCGTGATCCAGCAGCTCATCAAGGCGGCGCGGGGCGGCAGTCCTGCTGCCGGGTCTGGCGCGACCGGCGCCGCCGTCACCCTGCGCCGGAGCTAGCCGTGGCCAGTTTGCTCGACCCATTGGTGCTCAGCCGCGCCGAGGCACTCGGCATCGCCGCCAAGCAGGTGGTTGAGGGTCTGCGCGTCGGCGAGCACAAAAGCCCGTACCGGGGGTTCTCGGTCGAGTTCGCCCAGCACCGCGAGTACGTCCCCGGCGACGACATCCGGCACATCGACTGGAAGAGCTACGGGCGCAGCGACCGCTATACCATCAAACAGTACGAGCAGGAGACCAACTACGCGCTGCACCTGTTGGTCGATACCTCGAACTCGATGCGCTACGGCGACGGGGCGCAGGCCAAGCTGGCCTACGCCAAGCTGCTCGCGGCGAGTCTGGCGTACCTGGTAGTGAAACAACGGGACAGCGTGGGGCTGCGCACCTTCGACAGCCGCTTCCGCTTCGAGCTTCCGCCGAGTAGCCAGGGCGGGCACGTCCAGCAGATTTGCCGCGCGCTCGAAGCCGCCGAGCCGGCCGAGAAGTCGTCCACGGGGCCGCTCTTGGAATCACTCGTCGAGCGCATCGGCCGGCGCGGGATCGTCGTCGTCGTGAGTGATGCGTTCGATGATGTCGGCGAGTTGGTCGCGGGGCTGCGGCACCTGCGCTACCGGGGGCACGAGGTGGTGCTGGCCCACGTGCTGCACCCCGACGAGATCAATTTCCCGCTCGACGGCCACGTGCGGTTCGTGGACCTCGAAGGCGCCGACCAGGTGCGCACCCGGCCGCACTTGCTGAGGCCGGCGTACCTGAAGGTGTTCAACGAGTACCTCGGCGAACTCGCGCACGGCTGTCGCACCGCGCAAGTCGGCTACTGGCGGCTGGTCACGGACCAGCCGCTGGGCGAGGTTCTGGCGAAGTACCTGATGGACCGCCTCCGCCAAACCGCGGGCGGTGTCAAATGACGCCGACGTTTTTGGCGCCGCTGATGCTCGCCGGCGCCGCGGCCGTCGCGGTGCCGATCGCGCTCCACTTCCTGTACAAGCCGCGCTACCGGCCGCAGCCGTGGGCGGCGATGCGCTTCCTGAAGCTGAGCCTGCAGCAGACCAGTAAGCGCATCCGCTTCCGCGAGTGGGTGCTGCTCGCGCTGCGCTGCCTGGCGCTCATCGTGTTGGCCGTGGCGCTCGCCCGGCCGATGGGGTCCACGCACGTGGCCAGCACCGGCGAGGGGATCGACGCGGTGGTCGTGATCGACTGCACGCTCTCGATGCAGGCCAAGTCCGGCGGCGGCACGCGCTTCGACGCCGCACTCGCTGCCGCGCGGCAGGCGGTCGAGCAACTGCCGGGCGGCTCGACGGTGCAGGTGATCGGGCTGGACCGCAGGGCGATCGTCGTGGGGCCGCGCGTGCCGGCCAACCTCGAAGACGCCAAGCGCCTCGTCGCCACGCTCACGCCCACGAGTCTGGCCGGCGACCTGCCGGCGGCGCTGCAACTCGCGGCCGACACCCTCGCGCGCGGCTCGCTGCCCAACAAAGAGCTGTACCTGGTGTCCGACTTCCAGAAGTCCGAGTGGGACCGGCAGTCCGGGGCGCTGCGCACGCTCGCCGACGAGTTGAAGGACAAGGCGACGCTGACTCTGGTGCGGGCCGGCGAGGGGTCGAGCCTGGCCAACGTCACGCTCACCCGCATGACCTACCCCGCCGGGGTGCCGCACACCAAGTCGCGCCTGCCGGTGAGCGTGTTCGCCGAAAACACCGGCCGGGCGTCGCTCAAGAACCTGACCGTGACCCTCGAAGTGGACGGCAACGCTCAGGAGAAGGAGTCGGCGACGATCGAGAGTTTGGAGCCGGGGCAGTCGGTGTCGCTCACCCTCACCGCGCGCCTGGAGTCGGCCGGGGACCGGCTACTCACCGCGCGGGTGTTCCCCGACTCGCTCGCCGCCGACAACCGGCTCGACCTGCTGATTCCCGTGCGCGACACCTTCCGCGTGCTCTTGGTGGACGGCGCCCCCGACGCGCGCGACCCGCGCTCCTCGGCCGGGCACTACGTGCGCAACGCGTTCGTGCCGGTGCCGCCCGATCGGCAGGCGGAGTACCACGTGCAGGTGACGACCGTCGCGGCGACCGAGGCCACCAGCGGGCTAGTCGGGCTGCACGACTTGGTGGTGCTAGCCGGCACGCCCGTCGGCCCCGGCGGACTGAGCGCGGCGTTCGTGAGTCGCCTGGGCGAGTTCGTCCGCGCGGGCGGCGGGCTGGTCATCGGTACGGGGGGCGCCATCGTCCCGCCGGCGTTCAACGCGGCGTTCGGCAAGGGCGGCGCGAACCTGCTGCCGCGCGAGTTGGGCGCCGCGGTCGAGTTCCCGGCCGAGTCGCCGCTGCAACTGGCCCCCGAGTCGGCCGACCCGGCGGGGTTCCTCGCGCCGTTTGCGAACGACCCGTACCGGGGCGCGACGGCCGAGGTCGAGCTGCGGCAACTGCAAACACTCTCCGCTGACGCCGAGCCGGGCTCGCGCGTGGAACTCGCGGCGTCGGATCGCAGGCCGGTCGTGCTCAGCCGCCGCGTGGGGGAGGGCGAGGTGGTCCTGATCGCCACGCCGCTCGACGCCACGGGCGGCAACTGGCCGGCGCGCGCGGGGTCGTACCTCTCACTTTGGCAACTGCTCGTCGGCCGGTTCGCCACGCGCGCGGAGGCGGCGCTGAACCCCGTCATCGGCCGCGCGGTGGTGGCCAAGGCGTCGGACGCGAGTCCGGCGGAGTGGGTGAGTCCGTCGGGCAGGCGGGCCAAGCTGACGCCGGGTTCGGCCCCCGGCGAGGCGCTGCGGTTCGTCACCCCGGAGACATCCGAGGCGGGGGTGTACCGCCTGTCGCCCGTGGGCGCCGAGCCGCCGGAGGGGCCGCGCTACGCGGTGAACTTCGACGCCGACGACGCGGCCGACCTGTCGAGTTTATCGGACGACGAACTCGCCGAGCGCCTGGGGTTCCGGCCGAGCTTTCTGGCGCCGGGGTCGGGAAGGCCGGCGGAGTTCGCCCTCGAGCGCTCGCGCCGGGAGTGGACGACTTACGTGCTGTTGGGGCTGTTCGCGGTGGCGCTGGCGGAAATGGTGTGGGCGTGGAAGTGCGGCCGGGCTTCGGCGTAGCGGGGGGCGTTCGTGGGCTTCGACTCGATTTCCGAAGACGGCGCGACCTTGGGCCTGCGCGGCTTCCTGCCGTCGTGGCTCGCGCTCGCGCTATTCGCCGCCGGGGCGCTCCTGGCACTGTGGCTCTACCGCACCGAGGCCGGGCGCGTGGCGGCGTGGAAGCGCGCCCTGCTCGCGGGGCTGCGGCTCCTCTTGCTCGCCAGCATCGCACTACTCGCGTGCAAGCCGACGCTCACGCGCGAGGAGGTCGCCGAGCGGCCGCGGCCGATTGTGCTCCTCGTGGACGACACGCAGTCGATGACGCAGCGCGACCTGCGCGTGCTGCCGGTGGACCGCTGGCGCGTGCGGCTGGCGACTAACGAAATCCCCTACGACCAGCCCGCCCCGGCCGACGCGCCGCCGGCCACCGAGGCGCCGACACCTGGCGCGAACGGGGCGGGCGAGGCCGCGCGGCCCAGCCGCCTCGAACTCGTGCAGGCGGTGTTGCGGCACCCCCGCCTCGACCTGCTCAAGCGCCTCGCGGCCGTGGCCCCGCTCCAGCCCGCGAAGTTCGGGCAGGGCCGCACCATGCTCGACGCCAAGTCGGCCGAGTGGGTCGGCGCGCTCAAGGCATCGGAGCCGCGCACCGCCCTCGCAGACAGCGTCGCGGATTTGCTGCGGCGCGACCCGAGCGAAGTCCCGGCGGCGATTGTGCTGTGCAGCGACGGGCGCGAGAACGCCAGCCGCGCCACGCTGGCCGACGTGGCCGCGCAGTGCAAGCTCGCCGGGGTGCCGGTGCATGTGTACGTGCCGGGGAGTTCGGCCGAGGGGCAGATTCAACTGCGCGACTTCTCGCTCGCCGAGACGGTGTTCGTGGACGACACCGCCGTGATCCCCATGCGCTTCCGGGGCCGGGGGTTCAAGGACGCGCAGGTCGAACTCACCGCGCGCCTCGGGGGGCGCGAGGTGGCGCGCAAGGTGGTGCCGCTGGCCAGCCTCGCGGGGAGTGACGACCAGCGCGAGTCGCTCTCGTTCGTGCCGGCGAAGACCGACGCCCTACCCAGTAAGCAGGACTTCACGGTCGGCGTGCGCGTCGTCACTGACCTCGGCCAAGCCGCCGACGAGAAGTCGCGCCAGGTGCGCGTGATCGACCGCAAGTTGCAGGTGCTGGTGGCCGAGAACCAGCCGCGCTGGGACTACAAGTTCCTCCAGCGGGCGCTCCAGCGGGACCGGCGCGTCGAGGCGAGTTTCTACCTGGCGAGCGCCGACCGCGAAACCCTCCAGGGTGGCCCGCCGTACCTGCCGGCGTTCCCAGCCACGCAGGAGGAGTTGGCGAAGTACGACCTGATCGTGCTCGGCGACCTGCCGGCGAGTGCGTTCAGCCCCACGCAACTCGAAGCCTTGAAGAACCACGTGGCCGAGGGGGGCGGGCTGATCGCCATCGCGGGCCGGCAAGCCCCGTCGAGCTGGCTCGGCACCCCGCTGGCCGAGGTGCTGCCGGTGGAGCTGAGCGGCGACCGCAGCGCCGAGCGGCCGCGCGAGCCGTTCAGCCCCGTGCTCACGCCGTCGAGCGTGCGGCAATCCGCGCTCAAGCTGGACGACGACCCCTCGGAGAACGCGAAGGTCTGGGCCGAGTTGCCGGGCCTCACCACCTACTACGCCGCGAACCGGCTGAAGCCCGCGACCGATGTCTTGCTCGCGCACCCGAGCGACCGCACCGCCGACGGCAAGCCGATGCCGCTGGTGGCCACGCACTACTACGGCAAGGGGTTCGTGGTCTTTAGTGCCATCGACGAGACGTGGCGCTGGCGCTACAACAAGGCCGACGCCTACTTCGGCCGCTACTGGTCGCAGTTGATCTACCTGGCCGGCGCGCCGCGCACCACCGGCACCCGCTTCACGCAACTGGCGCTGGATTCGCCCGACCCGCTTCTGGGGCAACTAGCACCCGTGTACGCGCGGCTGCTGCGCCCCGACTCGACGCCGCAAACAGTTGAATCGGTCGAGGGAGTGATCGAACAACAAGACGCGCCGGCGAACAGCACGGCTCGCACCCGGCGCGTGACGTTCCGCCGCCTCCCCGGCCAGCCGGGCGAATACTCGGCGACGGTGCCGTTCAACCAGGTCGGCAGCTTCACCCTCACCGTCGATAACGCCGGCAGCCCTGGGCAGCTAGAATACCGCGTGAGCCTGCCGCCCGACCACGAACTCGCGCCGGGGGCGCCCGACGAGTCGGCACTCGCACAACTCGCCGCCGACACCGGCGGCAAGTTGTACCGCGAGGAGCAACTCGACACCCTCCCCAGCAGCGTGCTGCCGCAGGTGACGCGGCAGGTGAGCCGCGCCGAGACGGTGCTGTGGAACCGCTGGGCGCTGTTGTGGCTGCTGCTGGTGTGGTCGGCCGAGTGGGTGGTGCGGCGGATGGTGAGTCTGAGCTAGGCGGGAGGCAGGGCGTGCGACGCTGGCTGACACTTGCAATCGGCTGCTTCGTGTTCAGCACGTTCGCCGCCTCGTGGGCGTTCCACGTCGCCACGTACTTCGGGTACGGGGTCGGCAACGAGTCGTGGCTGTCGGCCGGGGGCGTATGGCCCCTCGCGGTGGTCGTGGCGTCGGGCCTCGCGTGCGTCGTCCGGTTCTTGGACATCCACCGGCCGGACGAGACTCTTGCCCTGCGGCCTGTGTCGGGCGCGAAGGTAGTGGCCGGCTCGCTGGCAGTCGCAGTAGTGTTGCTGTACCTCTTGGTCACGTTTGCCTACTGGACCAAGCGCGTGGACGGACCTCTCACTGACTGCACGGGCGGGGCGACCGTGGGGGTGGGTCGCGTCGGAGAGCGCCTGCTGAGTCACGAAGAGGCGAAGTGGTATCGCGCCCACGCCCTCCGCGCCCGCAGCGCGATGTGGATCACGACGGCGTTCATCGGGCTACTGATGCTGCGGCCGCGCGCGATGACCCGGCGCTCGTCAGCGGCAGCGGAACTCGCTGGTAGCGGGGCCGCATCGCCCCGAACTTACTTGACGGTGCCGGCATGAGCCTGATCGAGTCGCAACTTCAATCGTGGCGGCGGCGCGAGCGGCTCGTGCGGCTGGGCCGCGCCGCGTGCCTGCTGGTCGCCGCCGTGCTGGCCGCGCTGGCCGTGGCGTGCCTCGCGGACTATCGACTCGACCGCACGCGCGAGACGCCGAGTTGGGTTCGGAATACGCTTCGTGCCGGGCAACTCGCGCTCGCCGCGGGGACGTTGGTCTGGCTCGCCCGGCGGGTCGGTGCGCCGGGCCTCGCGGAACTCGCGGCGCGGGCCGAGGCGACGTTGCCCGCGCTCGGGCACCGGCTCGTGACGGCCGTGCAGCTGCGCGCGAACCCCGCGCACGCGGCCGGCACCTCGCCGTGGCTCTTGGGCGAACTCAACCGCGAGGCCGAGGAGTTGGCCGCGGAGCACCGGCTCGATTCCTTGAGCGAGTCGCGGCCGTTCTGGCTGGCGCTCGCGATGCTAACGCCCGTGCTCCTCGGGTGGGCGGGGTTCGCGGCGCTGCGGCCGGCGCTCGCCGAGGCGCTGGTGCGGCGTCAACTCGGCGACCCCGTGGCGATCCCGCGCGACGTGACTTTGGTCAACCTCACCCCCGCGGTGATGCCGGCCGGCGACCCGGTGCGGATCGTGCTGCGCGCCGCCGGGGCGGGCCGCGAGGGGCTAGTCGGCACCGTGCGCGTCTCGGCGCCGAACGAACCCGACGAGGAACTGCCGCTCGCGGCGCGGCCCGGTGCCGGCGGCGACTACGCGGCCGAGTTGCCGGCCACGGGGGCTGGCGAACTCAGCTTTACCGCGTGGCTGGGCGACGGGCGCCTGAGCGAGCCGGGGCGCGTGCGATTCGAGGCGCGGCCCGCCGTGACATCCGTCGATGCCGAGGTGATCCTGCCGAAGTACCTCGACCCCGACGGCAAGCGCGAGTACCGCCGGCCGATGGCGCAGGGTGAGATTTACGCTCTGCTCGATAGCGAAGTTCTCGTGACGGCGGAGTTCTCCAAGCCGCTGCGAACTGCGACGCTGCGGCAGGTGCGGCGCGTGCCGGGCGCCCCGGAGGAAGTCTTGTCCGAGTCGCCGCTCACGCTCGGCGAGTCGCGCGCCAAGGGCAGCGTGCGCGTGCCGCTCGACCCGCGCGCCACCGGCTACCGGCTCGACGCGGCGGACGACTACGGCTACTCGGTCGCCGCGCCGCCGTTCCGGGGCATCACCCTTTCGCCCGACGCGCCGTCGCAGGTGAGCTTCCTGGCCGAAGCGCTCAAAGACCCGAAGGAACCCGGCCCGCTCGACGACTACTTGGTCGATGGGATGCCGCTGCGGCTCGGCGGGCAGGTGCAGGTCGGCTACTCGGCGAAGTCGCCGTTGGGAATCGCGCGGGTGTACCTCGTGTACCGCGTCAACGACGGGCCGTGGACGCCGCTGCCGATGACACCGACGGTGGCCGACCCGGCGAAGGTCGGGCCGTTCGTGCCGGAGTTGGGGGTGTTCGCCGAGAGCGGGCCTTACGGGCAGGTCGAGTTCTACGCGGTGCCTGCGCAAGACCCGGCAATCGAACCCGACGGCCTGGTTGCGGGGGGCCGCGTCAACTTCAAGACGGCGTCCTTGCGCAAGCTGCCGCCGGGGTCGCGCGAGGCGGCGCCCCTGGAAGTCGGCGACACGGTGGAAGTGCGCGTGTGCGCCTACGACCGCCGGCCGGGGGCGGCGCGGCCGGCGTCGGACCCGCCGCTTTTGAGCGGGGGCGGGGCCACCCCGACGAGCACCGACACGCGGCGCAAGGCCGGGTGGACGAACGAGACGCGCGTCAAGACGGTGGTGACGGACGCCAAGTTCGACGCCTGGCGGCAGGAGCACTACCGCACGCGCGTCAAGCTCGGCGAGTTGGAGCAGAGGCAGCGCGACGTGTTCCGCAGCGGTAAGGACTAGAGTCACCCGACGACCCCACCGGAGAGCCGACATGAGTGCCCGCGTTTCGCCGCTAAAAGCCTTCGCCGTGTCCCTCCTCGTAGGGGGCTTCGCCGCGCCGTCGCCGGGGCAGGAAACGACCCCGGCCGCGCGCCGGGAGTCGCAGCGCGCCTCCAACGCCGCGGTCGAGCAGACCGCGCGCTTCGTCACCACCTCCCTGCGAACACTGGTCTACCAGAAGCTCGACGCCAACGGCGAGCAGGCACTTTTAAGCGAGATGGCGTCGGGCCTCGGCAAGCTCTCGCAGGACGAGATGAAAGCGGTACTCGACCACCTCGACGCGGCTGCGCGCGCCCCCGACGCGGCGACGGCTACGACCGAGGAGCGCGCCGCCTACGACAAGCACCGCGAGGTGGTGGCGCGGCTGCGCGGCCTGCTCCAAAAAGTCCAGACGCTCCGCTCGCTCGACGAGGTGGTGCGCCGGCTCCAGGATTCCGCCAAGGCCCAGCACGCGCTCGCGCAGCGCAGCCTGCTGGCCGACTCGGTGCGCAACAGCCCCGGCCGGCGCAACACCCAGAACGACGAGCGCGTCGAACTCGGCGACCGCCAGTCGGACGTGCGCGCGGACCTCGCCGGCCTCGCCGCCCAGCTCAAGGCGCTCAGGCCCAAGTTGACGCCTGAGCAGCAGGCGCGGTTGAGCAAGTCCGACGCGGCCGGGGTGCTGCCCGAACTCGCACGCAAGCTCAAGGACGCCAACACCGACCTGGCGAGTGCCAACTACAACCCGGCGTCCGAGAAGCAGCTCGAGGCCGCGCGGCAGTTGCAGAACCTCGCCGCGGCGCTCGCCCCCGACTCGCCCAAGCTCGAAGCGTACAAGGAGGCGCGCGAGAAGGTCGAGCAGGCCCGGCGGCTCCAGGAAACGCTCGCGCAGGAGACCGAGAACCAGCCCGAAGTCCCCCGGATGCGCGACGACCGGGCGCGCAAGGAAGTCATCCGCAACCAGGCGGTCAAGCTCGCCGAGGCGCAGGCCAAACTCGAGTTCGACGTGCGCGAGGCCCGCAAGGCGCTCGAGCGCGCCGACGCGCCCCTGGCCACCAAACTGACGCCCGCCGAGTCGGAGATGGCCCGCGCCCAGGACTTGTTGCGCGAACTCAAGAGCGACGAGGCGCCCGAACCGCAGAAGGGCGCGGCCAAGAGCCTCGAAGAAGTCCGAAAGGCGCTCGACGAGCGCATCGCCGAGGCCGAGTTGGCGAAGTCCGACCCGCTCGCCGCGACCAAGCAGGCGCTCGCCGAAGTCCAGAAGCTGCGCGAGATGCAGAAGCAAGCCACCGCCGACACCAAGAAGGCCGACAACCGGCCCGAGCGGCTGAAGCCCGCCGAGGCCGAGGAGCGGGCGGTGGCGAAGGGGGCGAAGGAACTCGCCGAGCGGCCCAAGCCCGAGAACGCCGACGTTTCCAAGGCGCTCAAAGAGGCGACCAAAGCCGCCGAGAACGCGGCCGAGCAGCTCAAGCAGCAGGACGGCGACGGGGCGCAGCTCAAGCAGCAAGAGGCCGACGACGCCCTCGCCCGCGCCGAGGCCGCGCTGGCCAAGCAGGCCGAGCAGATTCAGAAGCGTCAGGACGACATCGCCAAACTCGCCGAGGCCGGCAAGAAGCTCGACCAACTGGCCAAAGAGCAACAGGACGTGGCGAAGCAGGCGCGCGAGCCGGCGCCGGACGCCGCGAAGCTCGCGGAGAAGCAGAACCAGCTCGCCAAAGACACCGCCGAGTTGGCCAAGCAGCTCGACGACGTGGCCCCGCAGGCCGCGCCCGACGCCAAAGCCGCCGGCGACGACCAGCAAGCCGCCGAGGAGAACCTGAAGCGCGGCGACGCCCCCCCGGCGGCGAACTCGGCCGAGAAGGCCGCGCAGAAGCTCGACGCGGCGCGGGCGCAGTTGCAGAAGCGGCGCGACGCGGCGCAGGCGAAGGAGATTCAGGACCAGCAGGCGCTTCAGCCCAACCAGGTGAAGCCCGAGGACGCCGCCGCGCAGGTCGCCAAAGCGGCCGAGCAGGCGCGGAAGGCCGCCGAGGAGTCGAAGCAGTCCGCCGCGCAGGCGAAGAAGGCGGCGGGCGCGAAGCCCGACTCGGCGCCCGACGCCAAGCCGGACGACCCGAAGGCGCAGGTGCTGGCCAACCAGCAGAAGGAGCTCGCCGACGCGGCGAGTCGCGCCGAGTCCGACGCCGCCAAGCCGGCCGGGGACGCGGCCGCGGCGCTCAAGAAGAACGACCTGAACGCGGCCATCGCCCAACAGTCCGAGTCGCTCGACAAGCTCGACGCCGACGCCAAGAACGCCCCCGAGTCGGGCAAGCCCGCCGCCCAGAAGCGCGCCGACCGCCAGGCCGCGCTCAAGAAGGCGACCGAGGCGCTGCAGCAGTCCGGCGAGGCGACCGCCGCGGCCCAGGCCGCGCTCGCCCAGGCCGAGGCCCAGGCGCCACAGGCGATCAAGCCGCAACTGGCCGAGGCCCGTAAGCAACTCGACGACGCGGCCCAGAACCTCGCCGCGGCCGACCCGCACCAGGCCGGCGAGGCCCAGACCAAGGCGGCCGAGTCGCTCGGCGACGCGCTCTCCGCACTCCAGGAGGCCGCGAAGTCGCAGAAGCCCGGCGAGCAGTCGCAGCCCGGCCCGAACGGCCCGCCGATGCCGGGGCAGGGCGAACCCTCGCAGAGCGGCGACGGCCCGCCGATGCCGGGCAACGACCCCGGCGCCCCCAAGCCGGGGGAAAATGGCCCGGCGTCGGGAGACCGCAAGACGTTCGAGGCCGACAAGAACAGCCGCAGCCAGGGGACGGCCGGCAAGGGGAGCGGGGCGCTGATCGACCTTCAGAAGATGGAACGCGACAAGGTGCAGCAGACCTTGGAAGCGGCGTTCCCCGCGCCGTTCCGCGAGCTGATCAAGCAGTACAACTTGAACATCAAGAAGGCGCCGGCGCCTGCAACGCCGGGCGCGCCGGCGGCGCCGAAGTCGAAGTAGCGGCGGGAGTTTCGGAGTGGATTGGGCATCGGCTTTCGAGGTGGCGCACCCCCGGCCGGGGGCGACGGACGCCGCCATCAAGGCGTTCGCCGCCGAGGTCGCGCGGCCGGTGTCGGTGGCCGAAGTGCGTGAGGTCAACAACAGCCAGCGCAATCCCTTCCCGGCCTCCGACCCGCTGCACGCCGGTTACCGCCCGTTCGACGCGGCGGCTTGGCTCGTCCCGGATCGCCCACTCCCCGAGTCGTACCTGTCGTTCCTGCGGTGGTCCGACGGCGGCGAGTTCGGCAACGGCGAGCGGTGGTTCCAGTTCTTCTCGGCGCTCGAAGCAGGGGACGGGGTGCGGGCGACGACGCTGGCGCACCACTTGCCGCAGTACATGCCCGGCGCGCTGCCGGTCGCGCTGAACGGCGGCGGGACGTTTTACCTGCTGGACATGCGACTGCCGGCGAGCGGCGGCGAATACCCGGTGGTCTGCGCCCACGCCGGCTTCCTTTCGTGGGTGCCGGGGGCGTGGCGCGTCGTCGCCGACTCGTTCGGGGCCGCGTGCCGGGGTCGGGTCAACGTCGAAGACTTGCCTCACCCCGAGGCCATACCGGGTGACGCGGTATGATGCGGGGCGGTTGCGGCGGACCCGGCGACGTTCGCCACCGGGCTTTCGTTGTAGTTTGTTTCAGATCGAGTCCGAGGTTCCCCATGCTCCGCGCCACCGCCGTTTTACTCGCAGCCCTGCTGGTCGCCGCCCCCTTGGGCGCCGACGAGACGGTCGCCATCGACGCGCCGGCCAAGAAGGCCATCGAGCGGGGGCTGGTGTACCTCAAGGGCGCCCAAGCCCCCGACGGCTCGTGGGGCCGGCAGAACGCGGCGATCACGGCGTTCAGCCTGCTGGCGTTCATGGCCAACGGCCACACCCCGGAGGCCGGTCCCTACGCCGCCTCGGTCGAGCGCGGCGTCAAGTTCTTGCTCGCCATCGCACGCGACGACGGCTATTTGGCCGGCCCTGGGGGCGGCAACATGTACAGTCACGGCATGGCCACGCTCGCGCTGTCGCAGGTGTACGGTATGACGCCCAATGATGATGTGCGCAAGACGCTCAAGCGCGCGGTCGAACTCATCGTCAAGACGCAGAACCGCGAGGGGGGCTGGCGGTACGAGCCGGCGCCGCAGGACGCGGACATCTCCGCGACCATCATGCAGGTGATGGCGCTGCGCGGGGCGAACGACTCGGGCGTCGCGGTGCCCGAGTCCACGTTCAAGAAGGCGGTGGCGTACATCAACCGCT
Organism: uncultured Fimbriiglobus sp.; assembly: GCA_964245865.1. GTDB lineage: Bacteria > Planctomycetota > Planctomycetia > Gemmatales > Gemmataceae > Fimbriiglobus. The sequence continues at coordinate 12,841 of CAXTPM010000034.1, forward strand.
GCCAAGACCCGGCGACCGGGGGCTACCGTTATCAGCCGTTCAGCGGTGGCTCGGGCTACGCGCGCACCGCGGCCGGGGTGTGTGTCTTGCAGCTCTGCGGCGACTACAGCGCGAAACCGATCGGCCGGGCGGTCGAGTGGCTAGACGAGTCGGGCGGCGACTCGGGGCACTACTGGTACGGCCACTACTACGCGGCCCACGCCTACCACCAGATCGGGGGCCGCAAGTGGGCGGCGTACTACTCGCGCATGAAGACGCGCCTCCTGGCCAAGCAGGCGACCAGCGGCGCGTGGGAGCAGCCCGAGGAGTCCGGCGCGGGGCCGGGCCGCGTGCCGTACCAGACGGCCATCGGCGTCTTGGTGCTCAGCGTGCCGGCGAACTATTTGCCGATTTACCAGCGGTGAGAGTGGGGAGTGGGGAGATAAAACCAGAAGCGGGGAGGTGGCTTCTGGTTTTATCTCCCCCCTCTCCACTCCCCACTCTTTCCCGCTACACTAGCCCCCGCGAGAGTAACCGCCCCGCCGGAGTGAGCCGATGGCCGCGCCCCTGACTGTGGTGATCTTCGGGGCGTCGGGCGACCTGACCGCCCGCAAACTCATTCCCGCACTCGCCAGTCTGCACCGCAAGGGGCGCCTGCCGGAGGGGGCGCAGATTCTCGGCGTGGCGCGCAGCGAGTTCACCGACGACGCCTTCCGCGCGGGCCTCACCGAGAAGATGGCCCAGTTCGCCAAGGACGCGCACGAGCCGTTCGACCGCGCGGCGTGGGACCAGTTCATCGGCAGCGTCCATTACGTGAGTGCGGATGTCACCAAGCCCGGCGGCATCGCCCCGGTGGCGAAGTGGTTCGAGACTCGGGAAGGGGGCAAGGGCGGCGAGCGGCTGTTCTACCTCTCGATCTCGCCGGAGTTGTACCCGCAGGTGAGCGCGGCACTCGGCGAAGCGGGGTTCAACAAAGAAGAGGGCGGCTTCCGGCGCATCATCATCGAGAAGCCGTTCGGCAAGAACCTCGACACCGCCAAGGCACTCAACGCCGCGATCCACAAGGACTGGAAGGAGGAGCAGCTCTACCGCATCGACCACTACCTCGGCAAAGAGACGGTGCAAAATATTCTGGTGCTGCGGTTTGCGAACACTCTCTTTGAGCCGCTGTGGAACTACCAGTACATCGACCACGTGCAGATCACCGTCGGCGAGAAGGTCACCGTCGGGCGGCGCGGCGCCTACTACGACGGCTCGGGCGTCCTCCGAGATATGTTCCAGTCGCACATTTTGCAAGTGATGACGATGGTGTGTATGGAGGGGCCGACGCGCTACTCGGCGGATTCCTTGCGCAACGAGAAGCTGAAAGTGTTGCAGGCGATCACGGTGCCGGACGCGAAGGACGGGCCGCACTTCCTTGCCTGCGGGCAGTACGAGGGCTACTCGAAGGAACCCGGCGTGCCGGCGGACACGCGCACGCCGACCTACGCGGCGCTCAAGCTCGAGGTCGAGAATGCCCGCTGGAAGGGGGTGCCGTTCTACCTGCGCAGCGGCAAGGGGCTGTGCGCCCGCTCGAGCGAGGTCGTCATCCAGTTCCGCTGCCCGGCGCATTTGATGTTCAGCCTGCCCAAAGACCAACTGCTGCAGTGCAACCGCATGACGCTCGCCATCCAGCCCGACGAGGGCATCGCGCTGAACTTCCAGACCAAGGTGCCCGACACCGAGGGCGTCGAGCTGCGCCCGCAGGACTTGGCGTTCGACTACAAGCAGTCCTACGGCGACCACCCCTTGCCGGAGGCCTACGAGCGCTTGATTCTCGACGCCATCCACGGCGACGCCAGCCTGTTCATGCGGTCTGATGAGATCGAGCGGGCGTGGGAGATCATGGACCCGGTGATCGCGGCCGTCGAGCAGGCGAAGTCGGTGTCGCCGGAGCCGTACCCCGTGGGCGGGCAGGGGCCGAAGTCCGCCGACGAGCTGTTGGCGCGCGACGGCCGGCACTGGTCGCCGCTGCCGGCGGGGCACTACATGATGATGGGGGACAACCGCAACGACAGC
>CAXTPM010000034.1:14887-16740 GCA_964245865.1 uncultured Fimbriiglobus sp.
ACTAGACCGGTGGCCGCGGAGCGAATCCTGGCGCTCGATGTCGGCACGTCGTCGGTGAAGGCGGCGGTGCTCGACCGCGCCACCTTCGCGCACGAGGGTAAGTCGGCCAAGGTCGAGTACCACCTCAACCACCCCGGCCCCGACGCGACCGAGGTCTCGGCCGATGTCCTGTGGCGCGCCGTCGATGGGGCGGCACGCCAGGCGCTCTCCGCCGACCCGGACCCGCTCACGATTTCCGGCATCGGCCTGTCGTGCCTGATGCCGGGGCTGGTGCTGCTCGGCGAGGCCGGCGTGGTGCTCGCGCCGATCCGCATCCACCTCGACCGCCGCAGCCGGCCGGTGTCGCGCCGCATTTTGCGCGAGTGCGCCGCCGAGTTCCTGGCCACGACCGGCAACGCGCCCCTGCCGGGGGGGCTGTCGGCGATCAGCTTCGCGCAGCTCGCCGCCGAGCGGCCGGAGCTAGTTCCGGTCATCCGCCGCTACACGCACATCAACGGCTGGCTGGCCGGTAAGCTCACCGGCGGGCACGCCCTCGACTTCGGCAACGCGGGCTTCACCGGCGTCTTCGACACCGCGACCGACCAGCGGTGGAGCGGGCGCTGGTGCCGCGAGTTCGGCGTCGACCCGGAGTGGCTGCCCCGCGTGATCGACGGCGCCGAGACCGCCGGCCAACTCACCGAGTCGGCGGCGAAGGCGTGGGGTGTGAGTCCCGGAATCGCGGTGAAACTCGGGGTGCCGGACACGTCGAGCGCGATGATCGCCGCGCGCCTGAAACCCGGCGAGATGCTGCACTCGGTCGGCACCACGCAGGTGCTCGCGCTCGTCACCGACGCCCCGCGGCCGGCGATGAACCGCCTGACGCGCCGCCTCGGCACGGGGCCGGCGTTCGTATCGGTGGTGCATAACCCGGTGGGCGGGGTGGCGCTCGACTGGGTCCACCAGTTGATGTTCCGCGACACTCCCGAGGACGAGTTCTTCGACAAGGTGGTGCCAGCGGCGGCGGGGGGCGAGACGGCGGTGGCACTCGACCCGCCGTTCCTGGGCGGCGACCGGCACCAGATCGAGCCGAAACTCGCGGGGCTGGTGAATCTCGCGCTCAGTTCGACGCGGGAAGACTGCCTCGCGGCCGTGGTGCGGGCGATGCTCGCCGGGCACGCCCAAGCCCTCGAAGCCCTCGGCGCGATACCGACTCGGGTGGTCCTCACCGGCGGCGGCGCGGACGTGGTGCGGCGGCTGACCCCCGCTTACGAGGGGGTCGAAATCCTCGAAGACGGCGCGCTCAAGGGGTGCGCCGAGCTGTTCAACCTCGACGCGGCCGGGGGGGGCTAGCCGTGGCGCTTGGGCCGAAGGTCGGCGTGATTATGGGGTCGGCCTCCGACTGGGGCGTGATGCGCCACGCCGCGGACGTGTTCGACCAACTGGGCGTGAGTTACGAGGCCGAGGTGGTCAGCGCGCACCGCACGCCGGACAAACTCATGGGCTACGCCGAGTCGGCCGAGGGGCGGGGCTTGCAGGTGATTATCGCCGGCGCGGGCGGCGCGGCCCACCTGCCGGGGATGTGCGCGGCCAAGACGCTCCTGCCGGTGCTCGGCGTGCCCGTCGCAAGCGAGTCGTCGGCGCTGCGCGGCATCGACGCGCTCCTGAGTATCGTGCAGATGCCCGCCGGGGTGCCGGTGGCGACGCTGGCCATCGGGGTGGCCGGGGCGAAGAACGCGGCGCTGCTGGCGGCAATGATTTTGGCGCGCTCGGACGCGGAGTTGCGCGCGCGGCTGGCGGCGTGGCGCGGGGAGCAGACTCGCGCGGTGCTGGCGGCGCCCGACCCGCGCGAGGCGCTGGCCTCTGTTCCCTCCCCC
>CAXTPM010000035.1:0-16653 GCA_964245865.1 uncultured Fimbriiglobus sp.
AGTTCAGGCGTCTCGTCCAGGAAGCGCGTGGTGACGCCGCCGCCCAGGAACTCCGGGTGCGCGATCAGGTTGAGTAAAAAGGGGATGTTGGTCTTCACGCCGCGCACGCGGAACTCGCGCAGGCAGCGGTCCATCCGGCGTACCGCGTCCGGGAAGCGGTTGCCGGTGGCGGTCACTTTCACCAGCAGGCTGTCGTAGAACGGCGTGACCACCGCCCCAGCGGAAGCCGTGCCGGCGTCGAGGCGAATCCCAGGTCCGCTCGCGCTGCGGTACGCGCTCAGGCGCCCGTAGTCGGGGGCGAAGTTCCGGGCCGGGTCTTCGGTCGTGACGCGGCACTGCACCGCGGAGCCGTTGACGCGCACCGCCGACTGGTCGCCCAAGCCGATTTCGGAGTCGGATAAAGGCGCGCCGCCGGCGATCAGGATTTGCGAGCGCACCAGGTCGAAGCCGGTGACCACTTCGGTGACGGTGTGCTCGACCTGGATGCGCGGGTTGACCTCGATGAAGTAGAACTCGTTCGCCTGGGCATCGACCAGGAACTCGACCGTGCTGGCGTTGTCGATCCGCGCCGCCCGGCCGACCGCGAGCGCGGCGTCGAGGATGCGCGCCCTCAAGTTGGGGTCGAGGTCGGGCGCGGGGGCGATCTCGACGACCTTTTGGTGCCGACGCTGCACCGAGCAGTCGCGCTCGAAGAGATGCACCAAGTTGCCGTGCTTGTCGCCCAGAAGCTGAACTTCGATGTGCTTGGCGCGCTCGACGAACTTCTCCAGGAAGACATCGGGGACGCCGAACGCCGTGCCGGCCTCGCGCTGCGCGGCCTCGACCGACTCGACCAGTTTGCCCGCCTCGCGCACCACGCGCATCCCCCGGCCCCCGCCGCCCATCGACGCCTTGACGATGACGGGGTAGCCGAGCGAATCGGCCAGCGCCTTGGCGTCGGATAAGCTCGACACCGGGGCGTCGCCGCCCGAGAGCACCGGCACCCCGGCACGTTTGGCGAGCGCCCGCGCCGCGACCTTGTCGCCCAGCGCGTCAAGCACCTCGGGGCGTGGGCCGACGAACGCGATCCCCGCGGCGGCGCACGCGCGGGCGAAGTCGGCGTTCTCGCTCAGGAACCCGTAGCCGGGGTGGACCGCATCGACGCCGACTTCGACGGCGAGTTCGACTAGCTTGGGGATGTCCAGGTAGCTCTGGATCGGCGCGCCGGGCGCCCCGACCTGGTACGCCTCGTCGGCCTTGAAGCGGTGCAGCGCGAAGCGGTCCTCGTGCGAGTAGACCGCCACCGTGCGCACGCCGAGTTCCTGCGCCGCGCGGAACACCCGGATGGCGATCTCGCTTCGATTGGCCGCGAGTAACTTCCGAAAGCGCATGGACTGTGGCCCGCCGACTAGATGATTGGTGCCGGCGGCTTTTCTACGAAATGGCCCCGGCCCCTGCGAGTCCACGCCGGGGCCGGGGCCGAGCAAATACCGCAGCGGGGAGCACGCCTACTTGGGAGAACCGGCCGGGGCCGGCGCGGAGGCCGTCGTCGCGGCGGCCCCGGCGGGCTTCAGCACTTTGCCCGTCACCGGGATCACCACCGTCTTCATGTCCGGGTGGTCGGTGGTCAGTTCCAGCTTGCGGTCCAATTCGCCCGCCGCCGAGTCCACCGTCACCGTGAGGATGTGTAAGGGCTTCGCGGCATCGCCCGGCGCCGAAAGTTTGACCCCGCCGCCGTCGCCCTTCACCGAGAGAATCTTGAACGGCTGCGTCGATTGCAGGATCAGTCGCGTCTCGGTGGGCTTCGACCCGGCCGCGATGTCGCCGAGCTTGATCGCGGCCGGCTTCACGTCGATCGGAGCGACCACGTTGACCGACACGGGGATGCGAAGCTTGTCGAGGCCGGGGGCACTCGTGCGGACCCACACGTCGGCCGTCCAGTTGCCGACCGGGCACGCGGGGTCCAGGGTCGCAGTGATCTCGTAGCTGGTCTCGCTGCCGACCTTCGGGGCGGGGGTCGCCGCCGGCTTGACGTAAATGCCCGTCGATTGGGCTTCGAGAACCTGCCAGTTCGACGCGCCGTAGAAGGTGATCTTGGTCGTCGCGGTGCCGCCCTGCCCCCGGCGCACGGTGCCGAACGCCAGGGTGTCACTCGAAAGAACCAGGTCGTCGCGCGCGATCGCCGAGACGCGCAGTTGGACTTCCTCAATGTTGAAGCCCTGCACGACCTGCACGAACACGGTCACGGTGCGGGTGACGTTGGCCACGGGGATGCGGCGCGAGTCCATGGTCGCCACCACCGCGGTCGATTCGCCGGGGGCGAGCCTGTTCTGCAAGACCGTGGCCGAGACGCAGCCGCACGACACGCGCGGCTGGCCGAGGGTGATCTCGGCCGCGGAGGTGTTCTTGACGGGGAAGTAGTGGGTCAGCACCGGGCCGCGCGGGGTGGTGCCGAAGTCTTTAGCGGTTTCGGGGAAGTAGTCGCCCGCCCCGGCCGACGCCGCGGCGCTAGCCAGTGCGAGTGCGAGACACGATGCGAAGTAGCGCCGCATGGAAGCAATCCTCAATCGGTGGAGCGGAACCGGTCCCGGACACCAGACCCCATCGGCACGGCGCGCCGCGCGCCGCCCAGGCAACCCGTCAAAGGGAACGCCGGGCGGCGCAGGTCGGCCGGGCAGGCCGCGCCGCCCGCGCCATACGGGGGACTCGGCGCGCCCGTGCCGACGGGTTCGGGGTGTTGGAACCCTCGTCAGCGGTGAGCGAGCACGGCCACCGAGACTTGCGCCGCCCCGGCAGTAAATAGTGCCGACGCCGCCGCGTGGCAGGTCGCCCCCGTCGTCAGGACATCATCGACCAGGAGAACCCGCAAGCCCGGAACCCCCCGCCGACAACGCACCGACCCCGCCGGGTTCCGCCGCCGCTCGGCCCCGCCCGCCGTGTCCGTCTGCTTGGGCACGAAGCGCGTCCGCCGCAACAGGTTCAGGCGCGTTGGGACGCCGAGCCTGGCGGACAGGCCCGACGCGATTTCGTCGCACGGATTATACCCCCGCGCCCATCTCCGACGCCAGTGCGCCGGCACCGGAATGATCACATCCGGGGTCGAAGCCAAGAGCGTCTCGCGCCGCGCGGCCCCGAACAACTCGCCTAGCCGGTACGCCAGGAGTTCGCCGCCGAGCGACTTGATCGTGAGCACCGCGTCCCGGAGCGCCCCGTCGTAGCCCCCCAGGCGCGTGACGCGCTCGAAGGCGAACGCCTCATCCACGCAGCGGCCGCACCCCGCCGAGGCATCGACGTGCGGGCCGACGGTGCTGCTGCAGCGCGGGCAGACTTCGTGGGGATCGTCGGATAACACAAACACGCACTCCGGGCAGATCGGGTGCGTCCCCGGCCCCGCGCGGCCGCAGGCGAGGCACGTCGGCGGGAACAGCCAGCCGAGCACTTCGGCTCCGGCGGCGCGCAGGGGGTCGGCGGGAGTCATGACCGGAGTTTAGGGCGCGCGACCGATGGGCGTCACAGGCGCATTCCGCGCCGCCCGCGCCGTCGCGGGCAGAGGGCTTCCATGGAATCGTCCTTCGTCAAACCCCGTCATGCGACTACGCCGCATTCGACGCCGCCATTACCCCAGGCCGCGCGAGCGTCACCCGGAACACGGTGTGCCCGCCCTCGCGCCCGGCGTACTCGACCGAGCCGCCGTTCTGCCGCGCGAGCTGCCACGCCACCGACAGCCCGAGTCCCCGCCCCCGCCCCGCCTCGCGCCCGCTGAAGAACGGGTCGAACAGGTGCGGCAGGTGCGAGTCCGGCGGGCCGGGGCCGTCGTCGCGGCACTCGACCACCGCCGCGCCGCCCGCATGCCGAGCGCTCAGGCGCACCTCGCCGCCGGGGGGCGCGGCCTCGACGCCGTTGCGCACCAGTTGCGACACCACTTGCGCGAGGTGCCCCGCGTCGGCCCACGCCGCCAGCGGCTCGGGCATCGGCTCGACCACCAGACTCACGCCCTTCCCCTCGGCGTCAAGTCGGTGGTGCTCCGCCACGGTGAGCACGGCGGCCCGCACGTCTACGGCGGAGAACCTCGGCTTCGGCGGGCGGGCGAACTGCCGGGTGCCCTGCAACAGTTCCTGGATGCGCACCGTCTGGCGGGCGATGGTGCGCAGTCCCGATTGCCGCGCGGGGTCGGTCTCCTTGCCGAGCATCAAACTGGCGTGGCCGCGGATCACCGCCAGGGGGTTGTTGATCTCGTGGCTCGCTCCGGCGGCGAACTCGGCGAGGCCCGAGAGCTTGGCGGCGTGCAGACGCTCCTCGAGCCGAATCGTCGCGGCCTCGAGTTGCCCGGCGAGGGCATCGTCGCGATCCCGGCGGCGGTCCCTGGCCGACGCGGCGAGGGCTTCGACTAGCTCGACCTGCGTGCGGAACGGCACGGGCCGGCGGGGGCGCTCGGGGATCGGCTGCGCGGCCAGCTCGGCGGCGTCGCGCCCGAGTGCCGATTCGGGGGCCGGCACCAGCCCCCAGCCGGCGCGGCCGATCGCGCCCAGCGGGTGCGCGGCCAGGGTGGCCCGCACCACGGGGCCAATCGTCGCGTCCGCCCCGAGGGCCGCGGCGTCGTCGGGGGCCAGGTGCATCGTCAGCAGGAGTGTCTGCACGCGCCCCGGCAGCCCGAGGCGCCGGGCGAGGCGCCAGGCGAGGATTAGCGGGCGCTCGGCGGGGCGCCCCACCCGCGCGGCGGCGTCGAGGCCCAGGAAGCAGAGGCGCGCCAGCACCCGCGCCTGATTCGCCGAATGCGGCGGCAGCCCGGAGAGTTCGGCAAGCTTGCCGGCGCGCGTCACCGCCTCGTGGCCGAGCTTGGCCAGGCGCGAGCGGGGCGCGGCGGGGTAGGCCCACAGCGGCTTCCTGCCCGCGTGGATGCCGAGCGCCAGGCAGTCGAGGAGTTGGGGGGAGCGGACTTCGCCGGGGTCGAGCGGGTCGTCGCCGGGGGCGAGGTCGGGGCGGAAGCGCAGCAGGAACGCGACGAGCGGTGCGTCGGCCAGGATTACGCTAGTGGAACCGGGGTCGAGGGGACTACTCAGGAGCGCGGCAACGCCCTCGGCGCCGGGGTTGAGCCACGCGAGCGCCCGGCGGCGCGCACCGACTCGTGTATCCCCCGGCGCCCCAGAACCGTTCACCGGCGACCTCCTGCGACTGCCACACCCTTGCGGGGGTGCGGCGGGGGCGGGGAGCTAGGCCGTCGTGGCCGGCTCCATCTCCAGTTGCTGGCACATCTTCTCGATGAGCACGTCCACGTCGAAGGGCTTGTGGACGAACTCGTCGGCCCCCGCGAGCTTCAGCTCCTGGATTTTCTCTTCTTCGACCATCCCCGAGATGCAGATGATGCGAACTTCCTCCAAACTCGCATCTTGCCTGACCCGCAGGCAGACCTCCTTGCCGTTGATGTCCGGCAGCATCACATCCAGGATAATCAAATCCGGGCGGTACTCCTTCACCATCATGCCGGCGTCGAAGCCGTTAGCCGCGACGCGGTACTCGAACCGGCCGTCGTCGTCCAGCGCCCTGGAGAGCATTTCGATGATCTCGACCTCGTCGTCCACCAGCAAGACTTTGCGCTTGCTCCCTTCCAGGGCGTCGGTGGGGATGCCGTTGTCCTTCATGAACTTGTAGAGCATTTCGCGCGGGATGCGGCGGAACTTCGACCCCGGAACGCGGAAACCCTTGAGCTGACCGTTGTCGAAGCAGCGGATGATCGTCTGCTGGCTGACCTTGCAGACCTTGGCCGCTTCGCCGGTCGTGAAAACCGTCTTCATGCGTGTCTCCACCCTGCCGGCACGGCCGGCGCGTTTGAGGCCGCTCTGCCGAGTCCACCACTTCGTGGGAAGCTCGGCACGCGCCGGTTTGGGAAAGTGCGGCCGCCCGGTTGAAGGGGCCGGTCGCGGGGTTCGGGGGTGCCGGACAAGGTGGGGAATCCAGCGAAGGCGTCGTTGAGCCGAGTATAACCCGGCGGGTTTGACTGTCAACGATTTGTTGCGCGCTCGGGCGCGGCAAATGCGTGGAAATCAAGCCGCCTGGCGCCCCGACCGCGTCAACCCCTCAACTCGAGTGCCCGCTGAACCGGAGCCGCCGAACCTCGCCGGGGAAGCGCCCAAGTCCCCGAAGGCACCCGTCGCTCCCCGCCGAACGGGTGGCCCTATAACGCCCTAATCCAGATAGCACAACAGCACTGCCAGGTCGGCGGGGGTGATGCCGCTCACCCGGCCCGCCTGGCCCAGACTCGCGGGGCGCGCCCGCCCCAGCTTCTCGCGCGCCTCGGTGCGGAGTTGGGGGACTGCGGCGTAGTCGAAGGTGCCGGGAATCTGGCGGTTTTCCATCGACTTGAAGCGCTCGACCTCGACCGTCTGGCGGGCGATGTAGCCCTCGTACTTGGCGCTGAGTGTGGCCTGCTCCACGACCTCGGGGCGGGCGTCCCAGGCCGTCAGCGCCGGGTGCCGCTCGCAAAGATTTTCCCAAGTCACACTCGTGCGGCGGAACCAGGTGGCGAGCGACTCGCCCTCGGACTTGGTCGCCTTCAATTGCGATTCGAGTTCGGCGATGCCCGCTTCCTTGGCCCGCAACCGGCCCCACGCCTCCGGGGAGACGCTGCCGACCCGGTGCCCCGCCGGGGTGAGGCGCCGGTCGGCGTTGTCGTGCCGCAAGAGCAATCGGTACTCGGCGCGCGAGGTAAACATGCGGTACGGCTCATCCACGCACTTGGTCACGAGGTCGTCGATCATCACGCCGATGTACGCCTGAGAGCGGTCGAGCACCAGCGGCGGCTCGCCCTTGAGTTTGAGTGCGGCGTTCAGGCCCGCCATCAGCCCCTGCGCCCCGGCCTCCTCGTAGCCGGTAGTGCCGTTGATCTGGCCGGCGAAGTACAGGCCGCTCACCAGTTTGGTTTCGAGCGTCGGCAGGAGTTGCGTCGGCGGGGCGAAGTCGTACTCGACCGCGTAGCCCCAGCGGATGACCTCGGCGTTCTCAAGTCCCGGAATGAGTTTGAGCATCGCCGCCTGCACGTCCTTGGGCAGGCTGGTGCTGATGCCGTTGCAGTAATACTCGCGCGTGGAAAGCCCCTCGGGTTCGAGGAAGATTTGGTGCGACGGCTTCTCGGCGAAGCGCACCACCTTGTCTTCGATGCTCGGGCAGTAGCGCGGCCCGCCGCCTTGAATCTGGCCACTGTACATCGGCGCGCGGTGCAAGTTTTGCCGGATCAGCTCGTGCACCGCCTCGGTTGTGTCGGTGACGTGGCAGACCACCTGCGGCACCGTCACGCGGTCGGTGCCGAAGCTGAACGGGCGCGGCGGGTCGTCGCCGGCACTCACCGCGAGCCGGCTGAAGTCGATGGTGCGGCCGTTGAGGCGGCACGGCGTCCCCGTCTTGAAGCGCGCCAGCTCGAAGCCGACTTCCGATAACGTGTCGCTCATGCGCTCGGCCGAGGCGTCGCCGGCGCGGCCCCCGGCGGTCTTGGCCTCGCCGGTGTGCATGACCGCCTTGAGGAACGTGCCGGCGGTGAGAATGACGGCGGGCGCCAGGTAGTGCGTGTCGCCGCGGGCCACCACGCCGGCGACCCTGCGCGCGGCGCCGGAGTCCGAACCGTTCCACGGTTCGAGCAGCAAGCCCTCGACCATCTCTTGCCGCAGCGTCAGGTTCGGCTGCTCCTCGACTTCGAGTTTGAGGAACTGCTGGTAGAGCTTCTTGTCGCACTGCGCCCGCGGCGAGTGCATCGCCGGACCTTTCGAGGCATTCAGCACCTTGAACATGATGCCCGACGCATCGGTCGCCCGGCCCATGACCCCGCCGAGGGCGTCGATCTCGCGGACGATTTGGCCCTTGGCCACGCCGCCGATCGCGGGGTTGCACGACATCTGCCCCACCGCGTCGGCGTTCATGGTCAACAGACAGGTGCGCAGGCCGAGGCGCGCGGCGGCGAGCGCGGCCTCGGTGCCGGCGTGGCCGGCGCCGACGACGACGACATCGAACGCGAAACTGAGGCTGGCCATATTTGCACCGGGGCGAGAGTGGGACACGGACAGTTTACGGGAGTCGGCAACGGCGCGTGGGGTTCGTCCCGGTACCGCCGCGTCTTCCGAGGGGGGGCGTCCGCCCCCCCTCGGAAGACGAAGCCAAGACCGGACGGCGACCGGCGCGGCCACTAAGCTAGCCCCCACCGCCGCACCCAGGGGACTAAGTATGGACCGCACCGCCCAAATCGCCGCCGGCTTCGCCCCGCTGCACGCCCCAGCCGAGGTTAAGGCCCGCGCCGCCGGCGCCCTCGCCACCTGGCTGGCGCACCCCGAGTACGCCCAGTACCGGCCGCAACTCGATTGGCTGATCGCCGAGAATCGGTGGTCGTTCCTGCTCGACTCGTTCTACCAGGTACTCCCCTTCGGCACCGGCGGGCGGCGCGGCTCGGTCGGGATCGGCCCCAACCGCATGAACCTCTGGACCCTGGGCGCGAGCGTCCAGGGGCACTGCGAGTATTTGCGCCAGCGCTTCCCGAAGCGCTCGGAGCTGGTCGTGGTCTTGGCCTACGATGTCCGGCAGTTCCACGACACCAAGGGCGTCTACAACCCGAGCCTGCCGAACCCCGTAATCGGCCTCACCTCGCGGCAGTTCTGCGAGCACGCCGCGGGGGTGTACGCGGCCAACGGCGTCGTCGCGGTGATGCTCCCCGAGGGGAGTTCGCGCTACACGCCGACGCCCGAACTCTCGTACTCGATTCGTTCCTTGGGGGCGCAGGGCGGGCTGAACATGACCGCCAGCCACAACCCGCCAGACGACAACGGCAGCAAGTTCTACGACGAGCGCGGGGCGCAGCCGGTGCCGCCCGACGACCAGCTCATGAGTGATTTGGTGGACCAGGTGAAGGAGATTCGCCACGTCCCGTTCGCCGAGGCGCTGCGCATGGGCCGGGTGCGGCCGCTGCCGGAAAGTGTCCACCGCGACTACATCGAGGTCTGCCGCAAGCAGAGCCTCGTGGCGCCGCCCAAGGCGGACGAGCTGCGCGTAGTGTTCACCCCGCTGCACGGCGAGGGCGGGTTCTGCGCCGGCGAGACCCTGCTCGCCCAGGGGTTCAAGTACATCGAAGTCTCCGAGCAGAACACCCCCGACGGCCGCTTCCCGAACGTCACCAAGTCGCCCAACCCCGAGGTGCGCGAGTCGATGGACCGCGCCGAAGTGGTCGCCGTCGCCCACAAGGCCGATATCGTGATCTCCACCGACCCCGACGCCGACCGCATCGGCTGCCTGGCGTTCGAGGCCGAGGGCCGGTACCGCTTCGTCACCGGCAACGAGATCGCTTCACTTTTGACCTACTTCAAGCTCAGCCGGCTGAGCGCGGCGGGGAGCCTGCCGGCGTCGGCAATCGTCATCACCACCGAAGTCACGACCGGCCTCATTACGCGCATCGCCCGCAGCTACTCGGCGCAGGTGATTAACGACTTGCTCGTGGGGTTCAAGTACCACGCGGATGTCCTGTGGCAGCTCGAGTCGGAGGGCCGCTACGGCGAGGTCGAGGGCAGTCCGGCGGACTTTGTCATCGCCACCGAGGAGAGCCACGGGGCGCTCTGCACCGCCGAAATCCGCGACAAAGATAGTGCCGCCGCGGCGCTGCTGCTGGCGGAGTTGTCGCTCTACCTCAAGCGCCAGGAGCGCACCATCCCAGGGCTGCTCGACGACCTGTCGCGGCAGTTCGGCTACTACCGCAACGAACTCCTGAACCTCACCATGACCGGACTCGAGGGTAAGCAGGACATGACCAAGATGTTGAATGCCCTGCGAACTAGCCCGCCCGCGACCATCGGCGGCATGGCGGTGGCGTCGGCCGAAGACTTGCAAGACGAAGACGGCCGCATGGGGCCGTTCAAGGGCGACACCGACAAGGCCGCGCGGAACTTCCTGATCTTCCGGTTACAAGGCGCGGGCGGCGTGGACGCCAAGGTTTGCCTGCGCCCCAGCGGCACCGAACCCAAGGCCAAGGCGTATCTTGAAGTCAACTCCGCGCCGCATTCGCCCGGAATGCCCGAAGCCGAGTGGCAATCCACCCGCTCTAAAGTAGACGAGCGGATTCAGGCACTCGCAAGCGACTTCCTGAAGGCTGCACTCGGCACCGTCGGCCAGACGCCGGCCGCCGGCGCCGACCGACTCCCCCCCGCGCCCAAGCTAGGGGGGCACTAAACTACTGACATTCTGTTCACGAGGCGTTGCGGTAGGATGCCTGTATAGCCCCTGCCCCAACGCGAGGAAACTAACCCATGTCAACCGCCACGCAAACCCCCGAAGAAGTCAAGGCGATCACGACCGCCCTTGCCGCACCGTTCGAGCCGACCGAGGTCAAGTTCAAGCCGCAGTCGGTCAAGGGCAACCGGGCGCTCGCGCTCGCGTACATCGACTGCCGTCTCGTGCAGGACCGGCTCGACGAGGTGCTGGGGGTCGAGAACTGGATGGACGACTACGAAATCCTCCCCGAAGGCTCGGTGATCTGCCGGCTGCGCCTCAACATCGGCGGCAACTGGATCACCAAGACCGATGTCGGCTCTCTCAGCGAGCAGCCCGACGGCGGCGACCGCATGAAGGCCGCGTTCAGTGATGCCCTCAAGCGCACCGCCGTGAAGTTCGGCATCGGCCGCTACCTGTACCGGCTGACGGCCGTCTGGACCGACTACGACCCGCAGAAGAAGCAGTTCACGCAGATGCCCAAGCTGCCCGACTTCGCCCTGCCGCCGCGCAAGCCGGCGAAGAAGCCGGCACTCGCCCAGACTGCCCCGGTGGTCTCGGCCACGGAAGTCGCTGCCCCAGCCCCAGTTGCGGCGTCGAACGGCCTGCCGAAGACCGGCGTGGAGTTGCACGAGCGCCTGCGCAAGCTCGACCAGACGATGGCCAACCGGCACAAGTGCCAGCCGGGTACGATCCTGACCTTTGCTGCTGAACTCGGCCAGACTAAGGGCTACGGCAACGACATCGACGCCTGGGACGGCCCGGCGGTGGTCGATGCCTACGAGGCGGTGCGCAAGTTCGTCAACAAGCTCCCCGAGCCGCAGCACGTCCAAGCCGCGTAGGGCGTGCCGCAGGGGTGAAGTCCAGAACTCGGCCGGAATCCGGCCGAGTTTTTTTCGTTTTCGGCACCCGGCCGCGCAAGCTTCGGCAGCCGGGTGCGTCCGGTGGCAGTTGACCGGCGTGCCGTTGGTGAATCATGCGTCGTTTCGTGACCATCGCCGTGATCGCACTCGCCGCGGGGCTAGTCCCTGACACGGCGGCGGTCGCCGGCTGGGTCACGATCAAGAACGACACCGACCGGCCGGTGGCCTACCGCGAGGCGCCGCCGCCTCTGAGTCTCGGGATTCTCAGGCGCGGCAAGGTGGTCAAGCTGTTGCCCGGCGAGTCGCACAAGGAGTTCCAGGCGAAGCCCGGCACCCGCGTGATCGAGATTTACAACACCCTCCAGGAAAGCGATCTCCTGTTGAAAGGGCCGATCAAGTGGGGCGCCGACGACATTGTGTTCACGCTCACCCGCACCCCAGACCCCGCCAAAAAGCTCGAAACCTGGGCGCTGGCCGAGGTGAGGCCGGCGCCGGCCCCTGGCCCCCCCGGCCCCGTCCAGGTAGCCGGCGGTGCCGCCCCCGCCCCGCCGGCGCCGCTGCCCCCGGCCCCCGCGCCGGCGGTGCCCGGTTCGCTGCCCAAGCCGCCGGAAAAGCCCTAGCCCGCCCGGCTACCCCCCGCCCGCCCTTCCCGCTATCGTGACCGCACCCTCCCGCGCTCACGAGACGCCCCATGCCCGACGCCCCCGCCCCGACGGCCGCCGCGCCCAGCCGCGTCCGCTACGCCGTGCTCGGCCTCCTGTGCCTGCTGGCCATGATGACCTACATGGACCGGGCGCTGTTGAGCAACGCGCAGACCGAGTTGACCGCCGCGATCTCGACCCCGGAAAGCCCGGTCACGGTTGCCGACATCTTCCTCGTCACGGCCGCGTTCCAGTTCGCCTACGCCTGCTTCGAGATTCCGATGGGCTGGCTCGGCGACCGCTACGGGCCGCGGGGGGCGCTCTTGCGCGTGGTGCTCTGGTGGAGCGCGTTCGTCGCGCTCACCGGCTTCACCGGCTACTCGCTCGGCGGCTCGGGTGGATTGGTGTTCGGCTTCGGGGCGCTCGTTGGCGTGCAGTTCCTGTTCGGCATCGGCGAGGCGGGCGCGTTCCCGAATATCACCAAATCGATCTCGAACTGGTTCCCCCCCGCCGGGCGCGGCACCGCACAAGGGGCGGTGTGGATGAGTGCTAGGCTGATGGGCGGGCTGACGCCGGTGGTGTACATTCTGCTGAACCACCCGAGCCTAGGCGGACTCGACTGGCGCACGATCTTCTGGGGCTTCGCGGCCGTGGCGGTGCTGTGGTGCGTGGCGTTCGGCCTCATCTTCCGCAACAGCCCCGCCGAGCACCCCGATGTCAACGCCGCCGAACTCGCGGTGGTGGCCGAGGGGCGCGACCCGCACGCCGCCGACAGTCACGCCGGGGTGCCGTGGCGGCGCATCTTCGGCAGCCGCAACGTACTCATGCTGTGCCTGATGTACGCGGTCTGCAACTTCAACTGGTACTTCCTGCTCTACGACCTCTCGAACCTGATGAAGCAGCGCTTCCCCGTCTCGACCCCGGCCGAGAAGATCGGCGTCGCGCTCCTGGCGGGGCTGCCGCTGATCGTCGGCATGGCCGGCTGCTTCCTCGGGGGCCGGCTGACCGACTTGCACCTGCGCCGCACCGGCGACCGCAAGTGGGCGCGGCGGACCTACGGTATGCTCGGCTACGGCCTCGCCGGCGTCTTTTACCTGGGCGCGGCCGTCTCGACGGCGCTGGCGCCCGATAACCTCTGGCTGCTCGCCGGGTTCTGCATGGCGGTGGGGTTCAGCAACGACCTGATGATGGCCCCGTCGTGGGCCACCGCCCAGGACATCGGCGGGCGCTACTCCGGGATCGTCAGCGGCGCCATGAACATGCTCGGCAACTTCGGCGCGGTGACGGGGCGGCTGGTGAGCCTGTGGATCATCAAGCTGCTCACCGACCCCGCCACGGGGGACGCCACGCCGAGCCTGGTGGCCCGGTTCGTGCTCTACGCGGCGGTGTACGCGGTGGGGGTGGGCGTGTGGCTCTTGATCGACCCGACGAAACGGGTAGACGCGGCCGGGGACTAAGCGACCGCCCCCAGCCCCAGGCCCGGCGCCGGCTCCTCCACTACGACCGGCTCCGCGGGCAGCACCGCGAACAGCTCGACCCGCCCGCCCTTGATGCCGAGGTAGTGCGAGGGCAACTCCGTCCACGAGCCGCTGTTGTAGTACCCCGCCGAGCCGCCCTCGATCGCCGCCGGGGCGTGGGTGTGGCCGCAGCAGACCGCGTCGAAGTGGTGCCGCCGGGCGTACTCCCGGCTCGACTCCTGCACCTGCTCGACGCAGCGCAGGAAGACTTTCGAGCGCGACTTGGCGTGCCGGGCGATGGTGTGCGTCTTGTCGAGCCTTTGCAGCAGCCGGTAGCCGAGGTCCGCCAGGCGCGAGGTGAGCGGGAAGCGCTCGATGAAGTTGTCGAAGCGGTGCCCGTGCAAGACTAAAATGCGCTTGCCGCCGGATTGGAGGGCGTACTCCTCCTTCACCGTCACGCCCAGGAGGTGCGAGACGATCTCGGCCGAGCCGTCGTGGTTGCCGTTGATCCAGACGATCTCGATCTGGTCGGCAAGTTTGCGGACGATGCTCAGCACGCGCCAGTGGTTCTTCTTGAGCCGCCGGAAGTCGATCGAGTCGAACACGTCGCCGTTGAGAATGAGGCGCTTGGTAGAGAGTTCGCCGAAGCGGATTTGCTCGAGGAAGCGAAGCAGCAGCTTTGCCTGGCAGTTGTCGCTGCCGAGGTGCAAATCCGAAATGATGAGCGCGTCGAACACGGCGCGGTCGCTCGTCGGGTGGTCGCGCATGGCCAGAACCCCGCACCGGTGCTGCAACAAGCGGGCCGTCAATGCCACCCATTTTGCCAGCGCGGCGAACGGCTCCGGTGAAGAACGCGCGAAATCCGCGCGCCCCCGGCCCCTGGGCGTTCCTACAATCCCGCCATGAGGCTCGCGTTCCTGACCGCCGGCGCCGCGGGGATGTACTGCGGCAGTTGCATGCGCGACAATGCGCTCGTGACCGCACTCCAAAAGCTCGGCGCCGACGCGGTGCTGATCCCGACCTACACCCCCATCCGCACCGACGAACTCGACGTGAGCGCCGGGCAGGTCTACTACGGCGGCGTGAACGTGTACCTCCAGGAACACTCGCGCCTCTTCCGCTACACCCCCCGCCAACTCGACTGGCTGCTCGACCGCAAGTGGTTGCTGCGGCTCGCCGGCAAGTTCTCCGGCTCGCTCGACTACACCAGTTTGGCGGAACTCACGGTGTCGATGCTCGCCGGCACCCACGGGCGCCAGG
Source organism: uncultured Fimbriiglobus sp. (assembly GCA_964245865.1). Taxonomy (GTDB): domain Bacteria; phylum Planctomycetota; class Planctomycetia; order Gemmatales; family Gemmataceae; genus Fimbriiglobus. The sequence goes on from CAXTPM010000035.1 coordinate 14,434, forward strand.
CAAAGGAACTCGCGCGGCTGGTGGACCACCTCAAGCGCGACCTGAAGCCCGAAATCGTCCTACTCACGAACGCCCTGCTCTCCGGCGCGGTCCCCGCCATCCGCCAATCGCTCGGCGTCCCCGTCGTGGTGACGCTGCAGGGCGACGACATCTTTCTGAACGCCCTGCCCGAGAAGTCCCGCCGGAATTGCCTCGACGCCATCCGCCGCAACGACCGCCACGTCAGCGGTTACCTCGCAACCTGCGGCGCCTACGCGGACGAAATGGCGGACTACTTCGGCATCGACCGGGCCAAAATCCGCGTGGTCTACCCCGGCGTCAACCCGAAAGGCTACGGCCCCGCTGAACGCCCGGCGGATCGGCCCCCCACCGTCGGCTACTTCGGCCGCGTCTGCTCTGAAAAGGGCTTCCAGCACGCGGTGTCGGCGTTCCTGAATCTCAAACAGCGACCCGAGCACGCCGCGACCCGCTTCCGCGCCGCCGGGTGGCTGGGCGCCGCCGACCGCGCGTTCTTCGAGGCGCAAGTCGCGCGGATTACCAGCGCCGGGCACGCCGACAGTTTCGAGTACGCCGGCTCGCCCGACCACGCCGGCAAGGTGGCGTTCTACCAGAGTATCGACGTGTTCACGCTGCCGACCGACCACCGCGAGCCGAAGGGGCTGTCGGTACTCGAAGCCTGGGCGAGCGGCGTCCCGGCGGTGCAGTTCGCGCACGGCTCGTTCCCCGAACTCCTACACGACTCCGGCGCCGGCTTGCTCGTGCCGCCGCGCGACACCGACGCCCTCGCCGCCGCCCTGCACCGCCTGCTGATGAACCCCGCCGAGGCGCGCGAGATGGGGGCGCGCGGCCGGGAACTCGTGCATCGCCGCTACACCGCCGAGCACATGGCCCGCGCTACGCTCGGCACCCTGCGCGAGTTCGCCCCCACCCAGTCCGCCGTCCCCGCCGGTGCGCTGTGAGTACGCCCTTTACGACCAGCCGCCGCGTCGAGTTCGGCGACACCGACATGGCAGGCATCGTCCACTTCTCGAACTTCTTCCGCTACATGGAAGCGGCCGAGACCGACTTCCTCCTGAGTCTCGGCCTCAACGTCGCCTGGGCCGACGCCGGCGGCGACCGCTACGGCTTCCCGCGCGTCTCGGCGGCGTGCGACTACCACCGCCCGGCGCGCTTCGGCGACCGCCTCGACATCGCGGTGGTGGTCGAGCACGTCGGGACGAAGTCGGTTCGCTACCGCTTCGAGTTCGCCAACATGGGGAACCTCGTCGCCACCGGCCGCACCACGGCGGTGTTCTGCCGCAAGCACGGCGGCGCCGAATCGAGCATCGAAGCCCTCGAACTCCCCGACCGCGTGCGCCAGTTACTCGAATCCGCAGCCGGGGCGACATTGTGAACGCGACGGGGCTAGTTGTCGAGGGCGTCACCAAAGACTACCCCGGCGCCGGCGGGCCGCTGCCGGTGCTGGCCGGCGTGAGTCTGGCGCTCGAACCCGGCGACGCCGTGGCGATTACCGGCCCGTCGGGGTCCGGCAAGAGCACGCTCCTGCACGTTTTGGGGGCACTCGACGCCCCGATGCGCGGCACCGTCACCCTCGCGGGGGTGAACCCCTACGCCCTCGGCGAGCGCGGGATGGCGGCGTTCCGCAGCCGCTCGGTCGGGTTCGTGTTCCAAGACCACCACCTGCTGCCGCAGTGCAGTGCGCTCGAAAACGTCCTCATCCCGACGCTCATTCTCAAGGGTGTTGATCGCGCCAAGCTCGAAGCCCACGCCCGGCACCTTTTAGATGTCGTCGGCCTCGGGTCGCGCACCGGGCACCGCCCCGCCGAACTCTCCGGCGGCGAGCGGCAGCGCGTGGCCGTGGCCCGCGCACTTGTGAACTCCCCGGCACTCGTGCTCGCCGACGAGCCGACGGGGAACCTCGACCAACTCAGCGCCGCCGCCGTCGCCGAGTTGCTACTGGGGGTGCGCGAGTTGCGCCCGACGATTCTGATTGCCGTGACGCACTCGGCCGAACTCGCCGCGCGCTTCCCGCGCACGCTCTCGATGCGGGCCGGCAAGCTCGAACCCGCTGCCGTCCGATAAATCCGCCTTGGGCCGACCGATGATCCAGAGCCTCACCGGCCTCGCCTGGCGCTCGACGCGCTTCCACGCCGCCGGCGCCTGGCCCGTGGCCCTCGGCGTCGCGGTGAGCGCCGCCGCCCTCACGGGGGCGCTCCTCAT
>CAXTPM010000036.1:0-4527 GCA_964245865.1 uncultured Fimbriiglobus sp.
TTATTGTAGTGACCGGGGGGCGTAGGGTTGAGGGGGACTGAGCCAAAATCGGGCCAACGCTAGCTTCGGCCCGGAGTTGTGCCGAGTGGAGGGGATGAAGCAGTTGGGCGAGCTGCTGCCGGGCGACGGTGGTAACAGATTCCCGCGTGACAGTAATTTCTGCCTAGGGCGAGGATTCGTCCTTCGGTGGAAATGTGGCGGGGGCTACGGGGCAGTGCGCGGTTTCCGGGAACAATCCGGCGGCGAAATCCGTACTGATTGAGACTGACAGTTGGTTCCCGCCCCCGAGCGACCCGCCAGGAAGTGCCAATTCTTCGGATTGGCACTCGCCGTGCGTGCTACGCTACTCCGCTGCCCGCTTCGGCACCCCCGCACTGGGGCCGATCTCGCCCGACCCGATCCCACTCCGTTCCAGTGGTACCGCGCCGCCCGACCTTGGCCCCGCCCGAAGTGCGGGAATCGCCATCACGGACCTACCGGCCGCGCGGGCGGGCGGCGAGGATTAGCTCCGTGGGCGTCGTGTTGGGGTTGACGCTATTAAGGTTCCCGCTCCGCCGGGGGTATGCAATCCCGGCGAGGCAACCGCGAAAACGTTTCGGCGTGGTGTTTCGTCCTAGGTGCGTGACTGATCGGCGGAGCCGAGGGGTGGGCAATGGCGACATTCCGCAACGACCTGATGGCCCGGCTGAGCGACCAGCAGGTTCGCTTCGCCCCGCCCCCGCGCCGGCTGGAGCAGGTCGAGCGCGCCGGCGTGCTGGCGGGCGAGATCGAGGCGTGCCGGGAGTACCCCTACGCCTACGTCTGCTTCAAGCTGACCGAGTACCGCCCCGACGACTCGGCGGAGGTAATGATTCCGGGGGCGGACTTGCTGGCGGATTTGGAGTTATTCGCACTGGAACTTCGGCGGTCTATGCCTCCTCACCCGGTGGAACTATCTGCCGACCGCATGCTGACGCTGGACGAGGTTAGCAGGCAGTTCAACGTCTCGACCAAAACGATTAGCCGCTGGCGCATGCAGGGGCTGGAGGCACGGCACGTGCTCCGCAACGGCCGGCGGCAGTTGGGCTTCCCGTTATCGAGCGTCGAGGAGTTCTCGGCGTCCCACCAGACCCAGATCGCCCGTGGCTCGCGGTTTAGCCACTTGAGCAACGACGAAAAAGACGCGATCGTGCTCAAGGCGCGTAACCTCGCGGCCAACGGCCGCAACCTCACCGAAGTGAGCAAAACCATCGCCAAAACCCTGGGCCGGAGCATCGAAGCGGTGCGCTACACCATCAAAAACTTCGACCGCGCCCAACCGGCCGACGCCGTGTTCCCCGCCCGCGGGGGGCCGCTCGACGCCACGGCGAAGGTTCTGATTTATACGGCATTCCAAGAGGGCAAACCGATGATCGCCATCGCCCAACGCTTCGGCCGCACGCCGTCGAGTGTGTACCGGGTCGTGAACGAAGTCCGCGCCCGGCGCCTCATCGAGACGCCGGTCGAGTTGATCCATACGCCCGAGTTCGACAACGTTACCCCGGCGAAAGACGCCGAGATGCTCGGGCCGATGGCCGGCGAGGCCGAGTTCTTCGAGAAGGTCCGCAGCATGCGGCCCCCGAAGGACGTGGAGGCCCACATGGCCTACCTCTACGAGCGCCCCTTGCTCACCCGCGAGCAGGAGGCCCACCTGTTCCGCAAGATGAACTACCTGAAGCACAAGCTCAAAACATTCATCGCCACGCTCGATGCGTCGAAGGCGAAGAACGCGGACCTCAACAAAATCGAGAAGGCGCAATCGCAGATCAAGGGCGTGCGCGACCTCCTCATCGAGTGCAACCAACGCCTCGTGCATAGTTTGGCCACGAAGCACCTGCAACCCGGCCAGAACCTGGACGAGTTAAAATCCGACGCCAACGTGAGTGTGATGCGCGCGGTCGAGAAGTTCGACTACTCGCGCGGCAACAAGTTCTCGACGTACGCCACCTGGGCGATCATGAAGAACTTCGCGCGCAGCATTCCCGACGAGAACACGCGCAAGCAGCGCTACATGACCGGCACGGATGAGCTGTTCGACAGTAAAGCCGACATCCGCACCGACGAGCAGGAGATCGTCGCGGCCGCCGACCAGGCCCGCGAGCGGGTCAACCGCTTGCTCGATTTTTTGGACCCCCGCACCCGCGAGGTCATCAAGATGCGCACCGGTATTGACGGGGCGCAAGAAATGACTCTCGAGCAGATCGGCCAGCACTTCGGCATCACGAAGGAGCGCGTGCGGCAGATCAACGTGCGCGGCATGAAGCAACTGCGCGAGCGGGCGGCTTCGGAGAACGTCGAGCTGCCGTAGTCGGGTGGCGGTGAGAGGTGTGTTGACTAAAGCCGGCCGTTGGGCCGGCTTTTTTCGTTGGGGCGGTCGTGGGGTTGCTTCAGCCCCGCCGCACCACCGTGACCCCCGGCAGCGCTCGCCGCAATTCCGCTACTGCCGCCTCGCTCACGGCGGGGCAGTCGCGCAGTTCGAGCCGCACGAGGTAAGTGAGGCCGGCAAGGGCGGCGAGGTCGGCGTCGGCGAGGTGGGGCAGGGCGGCGAGGGTCAGGCAGCGCAGCCCGGCAGCCCGGCCGACAGCTCGGAAGTCGCCAGCGGTAGGGTAGGCAGCGCGGCGCCCTGAGATCGAGAGCTGCCGCAGCCCTGTGAGTCGGGGGATTTGTTCGAAGACGGGTGCGGTATCAATTCTTGCGTCGAAGGCGGCGAGTTTAAGTTTCCAGATGCCGCCGGGCGTGCCGAGCGAGTCGATGTCTAGCAGGCCTATCGCGCGGCCGAAGAGCGAAAGCACTCGGAGGTTCGGGTCGGCCAGAAGAGGAGCCAGTCCGTCGTTGACATCACCCGTGGCGACGGCCACTTCGAGCGGCACGCCCCTCAGCGGTGGCTCCCAGGGGGTAATTGCAGCGGCGGTCCACTGCGAGCCGGCGACGTATACTGACCCCACCCACCCGCCGCGAATCGCACCCGGCAGCCAGAGTTGGCGCCGAAATTGGTCCGCCTGGTACGCGCTTAGAACGCCCATTCGCAGCAGGCCACCCTTCGGCATCGAAAGGTACGGCCGCGCCTGCTCCCACCACTCCGGCCGGCACGCCGCGAACAGTTTGTCCGCCTGCCGCCGCTGCGCCGACCCAGGCACTACCACGCCGGGTTCGCAACTCGCTCGCATCCACGCCGCCCGATCCCACTCGCCATGGTCGCCGAGCCAGTCGGCGAACACGAGCCTCGGCAGCAGGTCGTCGGGTTCGGCGAGGATGGCGGCGATCAGGGCAGCGCGGTCGTCCACGGAGGTTAGCTGACCAGCGCGTGGTCGCGCACGAACTGCGCGATCAGCAGCCGCGCCGCGTCGAGGGCTTCGTGGTCTTCGATATCCCACACGCCGCCCGCGTCGAGCCGGCCGGCGGCGGCGGTGAGGTTGGCGAGTGTCTGCCCGAGGCGCCAGCCGGGGCGCAGTCGGGCAAGTTCGGCGAGGGCTGCGAGCAGTTCGGCGCGGGCGTTCATTGGTGGAACCTGGTGGCCGGCTCGCCGTCTCCGAGCAGCATCGCCACCACCTCGGCCATGTGCTCGCGCAACTCATCCGGCGTGCGGCCCTGCGAGTGGGCGCCGGGCCAGCCGGGGACCGAGCCGACGGAGAGGCCGGTCGTCGTGTCGCGCTCCACCACCACCGTGAACGACCGCATCGCCCGCCCCCGCTTGCCTGAACCGATGCCGAGATTATAGCGACTCGCCGCCCCCGCACGTCAGTGTCAGCAGCCCCACCTCCGGCGGGCAGTTCAGCCGCAGCGGCACGCCCGCTTCCCCGAGGCCGCGACTCACGTACACCGCCGACATCGGCCCCTCGACGAGTCCGCCCCGGTACTTGTCGCCGTAGCGCGACGGCATCCAACTCGCGCGCGTGCCGGGGACGTAGACCTGCCCGCCGTGGGTGTGGCCACTCAGGACTAGCCCGACGCGCGCGTCGGGCTTCAGTTCGGCGTAGTCGGGGTTGTGCGACAAGAGCACCACCGCCGAGTCGGGGCGAGTGCCGGCGAGCGCGGCGCCGAGGTTCGGCTTGCCCCACCAGAGGTCATCGACCCCGGCGAACACGAGTTCGTCGCCGCCGCGCGCGAGCCTCACCGAACGGTTCGTCAGGTCGGTCAGCGCCGGGTGCGCGGCCATCGACTCGCGGTAGACGCGACCCGGCTCGGCGCCGATGTCGTGGTTGCCGGGGACCGCAAACACGCCCAATGGCGCGGTCAGCGTCGAGAGCACCTCGACGCACGGCGGCAACTGCCTCGCCGCGTCGTGCCCCTTGTGGGCGAAGTCGCCGACGAGGGCAATGGCGTCGGCCCCCAACCCCTGGGCCAACTTCGCCGCCGCTTCAATGAACCCGAGGCCGACGAACGGGCCGTGGTGGAAGTCGGCGAGCACCGCGACCGTGGTGCCCTCGAACGCCGCCGGCAAGTTGGGGACGGCCACGGTCAATCGGCGGACGCGGATTTGCGACGCCTCATAGAAGCCGTAGCCAACCG
>CAXTPM010000036.1:4537-8758 GCA_964245865.1 uncultured Fimbriiglobus sp.
GGGAGGGCCGACACTCCGGCGAGGCCGGCCGTGGCGGCGAGGGCGCGGCGGAGAAAGCGGCGGCGGGTGGGCGGGGGCGGGTCGGGCGTCGGAGTCATGGTGCCATCGTACCGCGCGGCCGGCCCCGGCCGCAACGGGGGTCGTCACTCCCCGTTCCCCCCGCCGTGCGTTACCTCGTTGTTATTGCCGGTCCTCGTCACCGAAGTCGGCTCCGCCCCCGTCGGCAACTCGACGGTGTTGCCGTTGCCGCTGAGCGCGACGGCCCCCACGCCCGTGTCGAACCGGAACACCACGCGGTTGCCGTTGCCGGTGATCCTCAAAGTGCGCGCCGTTCCCCCGGCGACGGTGACGGTGTTGCCGTTGCCGGTGACGCTCAGGTCGAACTCGCCGGCGCGGTCGATGGTACTCGTCTGGCCGTTGCCGGTGACTCGCTCGCGCGGCACCGAGGAGCCGGCTGGGTTCCCGACGGCGCAGCCGAGGGCGCACAGCAGGGGCAGCACCACCAGGGCGGGCAGGGGGCGGGTCATCGGAGTTCCTTCGCAAGTGGGGCGGGCGCGGCCGCGCACTCGTCTTCGCCGCCGGCGCGGCGGAATTTCAGCCCCGCGCCCGCCGCACCTGCCTCCGCGCGCCGGACTACGATCACTGCCGCCAGTAGCGCCCCGGCGGCGGTGGCCCACGAGTAGCCCGACCAGGTGAAGCCGACGACGCCCTCGGCGAGCCACCTGCGAGCGCCGTCGGTGGCGACGACGACATCGACCCATCCGGGAGCTTTGATGAGTCGGCAGAGATCGTATGTACTCCGCAGCCAGAAGACGTAGCCCGCCGCCGCCAGCACCCCACCCAATCCGCCGGCCACCACGGCGCGCAGGGCGGTCGCCGCCATCAATGGTCGACGTGACCGGGGGCCGGGCGTGACCAGCGTGAGCAGTGCCGCCGGGCCGAAGGCGCCGAGGCCCAGCGCGGCCACGACCAGCGGCCAGTTAGTCGCAACGGCAGTCCGCTCGTCGATCTGAAACCCCTTGTCGGACGCCCCCCGCCATTCCCGCCAGGGAAGCGGGCGCCCGCCGCACCACCGGCCCCACGATCCGAACTCGTACCCGATGCAGTGGTTGAACGATTCCAGCCCGCCGAGATGCACCACGCCCCGCGCGCCCGCCAGCCCGGCAACGACGGCGACCAGCACGAGGAGGATCATCGGCCATCGGCGGGGCGGGTCGTTCGGCATGGCGCGGACTCCGGGTTCGACCAACTCTAGCACCGCGCCGGGTCGGCCGCAACCGTGCTCGCTTCCTCGCTCCGGCTCCGCCCCACTCCGGCGGCTTGCTCTCGGAGGCGAGCCGAGGTTGCTTGGCCTTCCGCCCCGCCCCTGCCTAAACTAAGCGCTCAGGAGGACTCACCCCATGCGCGTCGGCCTACTCGGCGGCACCTTCGACCCCGTTCATCTGGGGCACCTCGTCCTCGCCGACGCCTGTCGGGAGGGGGCACGCCTCGACCAAGTCTGGTTCGTGCCGAGCTTCCGTCCGCCGCACAAAATCGAAGTCAAGATCACCCGCTTCGAGACGCGCGCCGACTTCGTGGAACTCGCGCTCGCCGGGCAGACGCAGTTCAAGGTCGAGCGCGTCGAGGCCGAGTTGCCGGTGCCGAGCTACACCGCGCAAACTCTGGCGGAGTTGCGGGCGCGGCACCCGAACCATACGTTCGCGCTGATTCTCGGGGAAGACTCGCTCGCGGAGTTCGCCACCTGGCACATGCCGCAGGAGCTGGCGCGCGGCGCGGAGATCGTCGCGGTGCCCCGTCCGGGGTTCGCCGAAGTCGGCGCCGCCGACTTCGCCGCCGCCCTCGGACTCGCCGAGTCGGAGGTGCGCTTAACGCGGGTGGCAGCACCCCTGATCGACATCTCCAGCCGGCGCCTGCGCGCGGACGTGGCGGCGGGGCGCTCGACCCGCTTCCGGGTGCCGCGCGCGGTCGAGGAAGTGATCCGCGAGCGCAAACTGTACCGGGCCAACTAGGGGACGCCGATGCGGATCGCACTACTGCTAACCGCCCTACTGGCGTTCCCGGAACGCCCCCTCTCGGCCCGCGCCCTCGACCCGGCCGCGAGTCTGGTCGCCTACAAGGCCGAGCGCGCCGCGGCCGACGCGCTCGCCGCGCCGGAGACGCTGGCCGCGTGCGACGGCCTGGCCTTGCAGGCCGAGGCGGCGCTGAAGGCGGGCCAGCAGGCGCTCGCCGCGCGCCTGGTCCGGGAGGCGCGCTGGGCGCTGCCCGCACCGCCCCCGCCGGCGCGCGACGGGGTGGCGCGCGTGCTGGGCGCCGCGCCGCTGCGGCACGCGGATCGGGTCAACGCTTTCGCCCTCAGCGCCGACGGGGCGACGGCCCTCAGCGCGTCGCGCGACGGCACCGTGCGCGCCTGGAACCTCGGCAACGGCCGGGAAGGTCTGAGCTACGCCGGGCACCAGGTCGGCGACCGGGCCGGGCCGGCGCGGCCCGAGGTCTTCCGGGTGGGGGGCGTGGCGGTCAGCCCCGACGGCGCCACGGCGGCGTCCTCCGGGGCGGGCGAAATCCACATCTGGGGCGTGGCCGACGGCAAGCGCCGCCGCACCATCCCCACCGGCCCGGAGCCGACGCGCGGCCTGGCGTTCGCCCCTAAACAAGACGCCCTGGTGGTAGCCGGGGACGACAAGCGCGTGGCGGTATACGACGCCAAGACGGGGGCGCTGCGCTACCGCTATCCCGAGCAGGGGGCGCGCGTCGAAGCGCTCGCGCTACACCCCGGCGGCAAACTGTTGGCCACGGTGAACGCGAAGGGCGAACTCGCGGTCTACCCCCTGGCCGACGAGCTGCGCCCCGCGCTGTTCGTGGTGCCGCTCACGCGCGGCGAGCAGGCGCTTTACAGCGTGGCGTTCGTCCCCGACTCCACCAACGTCGTGGTCGCCGGCGCCGACGGGCAGGTGAGGCTCGTCGCCGGCCCCAGTAACAACGGGGCCGGCGAGCGCGCCACCGCCGGCTCGGGCCTGGTGCTGAAGTCCGTCACCGCCTCCACCGGCCGCGTGACCTGCCTCGCCCCGACCGCCGACGGCAAGCGCGTCTTCGCCGGGGGGAGCGACAACGCGGTGCGGCTCTGGGATTTAACGTCGGGCAAGGTACTCGACCGGCTGCAACTCGCGGGCGGGGCCAGCCCGGTCGTGGTCCCCGGCCAGATCGAGAGTGCCGAGACCGGCGTCACCGCCATCGCCCTCACCCCCGACGAGGAGGTGTTGTTAATCGGCACCGTCGGCGGCGCGATCCGCACCTGGGAACTTCAGACCGCCCAAACCCCCACCGTCGCGGAACCCGCCGGGGGTGAACTCTGGGCACTCAGCAGTCACCCCAAGCTCGACCGCACCCTCACGGCTGGGGCCGACGGCGTGGTCCGCCTTTACAGCGGCCCCGCCGCGAAGCCCGAGCGCACGTTCGCCCACGGCCCCGGCCCCGTCACGGGGGTGGCGTGGCTCGACGAGTCGCACTTCGTGAGTGCCGGCTCGGACGGGGTCGTGAAACTCTGGGACGACGCCGGGGGCGAGGCGAAGCCGCTCATCAAGCTCGGCGGCGCGGCGGTCTGCCTGGCGGTGGGTCCGAAGCCGGGCGGCGTGGCCGTCGGCACGGGCGGCAAGGAACTCGTCGGCGTCGGCCGCGAGGGTAAGGAGCGGTTCCGCCTGCCCACGCGCTCGACGCCCACGGCGCTGGTGGCCGTCGGCGGGCAACTCGCGGCGGGGTTCGCCGACGGCACGGTGCAACTGGTCGAACTCGGCGACGCGGCCAAACTCGGGGCGATCGCGTCGGCCCACACCGGCGGGGTACTGGCGCTCGCGGCGCACCCTCGGGAGAGCCTCGTGGCCAGCGGCGGCGGCGACGGGGCGGTGCGCCTCTGGCGCGCGGCCGGGGGAACCTTGGCGCCGGCCGGGCGCATCGCGCCGGCCTCCGGCGTCGCCCCCCCCGCCGGCCCCCCGGCGGCGGCGAGTCTGGCGTTCACGCCCGACGGCAACACCTTACTGGTGGGCGCCGCCGACGGGGTGGTGCGCGCCTACGACGCCCTGACGCTCGCGCCCAAGCCGAGCCTGCGCGGCCACGCCGGGTGGGTGACGGCGCTCGCCACCGTGGCCGGCGCCTGGCCGGTCGCATGGCTGTGGCCCAGGTAGGCCTCGATCACCTTCTCGTTGCGCTGCACCTCGGCCGGCGTGCCCT
>CAXTPM010000036.1:8768-16595 GCA_964245865.1 uncultured Fimbriiglobus sp.
GCGGCGTGCTACTCCCCCGACGGCACCCGCCTGGCTACCGGCTCGGGCGACCGCGTCATCCAGATTTGGGACTGCCGCACCGGCAAGGTCGTGCAGACCCTCGTCGGTTCCGCGGCGGGGGCCGGCGCGCTCTGCTGGCCCGAGGCCAACACCCTGCTGGGTGCCGGGCCGGACGGGCGCGTGCGCTGGTTCGACCTCGCCAGCGGCCGGGAGACGCGCTCCGAGACGGTGGGCGGCAACCCGTTCCTGGTAGCGGTCGATCCGAAGTCGACGGTTGCCACCGTCTCCTCGGCGCTGCCGGGGGAGCGGGCGCTGGTGGGGTTCTCGCGCCTCCCGGCACCTGGGGCGCCCGGCGGGGCGGGGGGGCCGTCGCCCAAAACCAGTAGCACGGCGGGGGTGTCGAGCGTGGCGGCGTCGGCGGACGGCTCGATCCTGGCCGTCGCCACCGCGCAGGGGGTGGCGTTCGCCGGGCCGGGCTTCGACTGGCCCAAGGTCGAGCCGTGGCCGCTGACTCCGGCCCCGGCGATCGACATCAGCCTCGGCCGCGACGGGGCGCGCATCGTAGCGATCAGCGGCCCCGAAGGTGCCCGCGAGGCGCGTGTGGCCACCGTGGCCGACCGCACCGCCTTGGAGCCGGTCCCCGTCGGCGCGGCGTCGGCGGTGGTGATGGCGAGTTCCGAGCTTGGGCTGAACCGCTTCCTCACCTACGACGCGGCGGGAAGCGTGGCGCTTTGGGACGCCGGCGCGAAACCGGCCGCGAAGCCGCTCAGGCGCTGGACTCTGCCGACGGCGGCGAAGGTACTCACCGTCCGCGCCGACGGCCTGCAAGCTGCCGCGGGCCACGGCGACGGGACGGTGACCTTGTTGGAACTCGGAACTCGGATCGCGGATCGCGGAGTGGAAGATTAGCCCGAAGGTGGCCGACCGGGCGGTTCAGGGGCGCGGGCGGCGGTTGCTGCGCTAAGATACGCTCGGCTGTCGTGGGCTACCGCGTAGCATCTTGCCGGCGGGACAGAACCCCGGCGCGGGGCGGCTGCGGCCCCGGACTAGTTTGCGCCGCCGCGCAGACTAGCACCAATTTCGGCGGCGGGAGGGCACCCGACCGATGGAGCCTCTGGCCCGACTCCAGGCGTGGTACGCAGCCCGGTGCGACGGCGATTGGGAGCACCGACAGCGCGTCCGCATCGAGACGCTCGACAACCCAGGCTGGCTGGTCACGGTTGATTTGGCCGGCACCCCGCTGGCGGGTCGGCCGTTTACTGGGGTTGCCGACGGAGTCGGAGCTGACGCCCACCCGGACGCCGCCCGGTGGGTCCATTGCTTGGTCCAGGACGGGGCGTGGCGTGGAGCCGGCGACGGGACGCAACTCGCCCGGCTGCTCGGGCTGTTCCTCGATTGGGCGGAAGAAGACGCCGAACCAGGCGCCGCGGCGAACCCGACCGGGGCGGCGGGACACTAAAGCCGGCGTTCGGGTGCGGTCTTGCGTTACGAGTTCCGCGCTCCGAGTTCCGCGCTCGGGTAAATCCGACTGGAATCTCGCAAGGCGGACGCTATACTGCGTTTGATCGACGTGGCCGCACGGTACAAATGTGCGGGCACGGATCGTCTTTCGCGGCACTTCGGTTGGCGGGCCAAGAACTCCGCTGGCGAAGTGCGTCTCGGCGACAACCCCGCGTTTTTTTGGGATAGCCTACTCTGATCCGCGCCGGCCGTGTTCCCGCCCGCTTTGCGACCCGCAAACCGGACGGGGCGTGGGATTCCCCGCTGACGCTCTACCCAGCCCCGACGGTATCGTCCGGGTTCTGCGGTGCTGCGTCGTCGGCGACTGGCGAGGTCTGGTCGGCCGTTGCAACCAATCGCGCGGGCTTCGGAGCGGACTGAGTTGTGAGGCGACCCCGAGTTCGAGCCGGCCGACGCCGCCCACATTTTGTGTGGCGTGGTGCGTCCGACTTGTACTGAGCGGGGTTCTAAGAGTCTCCCGACTTCACGATGCGTTGCGAGTCGGGCCAATACGGCCCGGCCGGGGGCGAAAGGTCTTGTGCGGGCCTGGGTGCGAGATGGGGGCCGGGGCCGACGCCCTGGGTTGTGGCGACAGCCGCGCCCAGGTCTTTCGGCGATCCGGCCCCCGGTTGGCCCCGGTTTTGCCGCGACTTTCAACGAGCAACTTGTCCCGGTTTCGGGTTCGGTCTGGTTCGGCGCCCTCGGCACTCGGCCCGGCGTCCCCCTCTTGAGGAAGCTGATATGTCCGACGCCAAGAGCGTCGAGGGGCCGCGGCCCCCCCTGGTGCGCAAGCGCGTGTTGCGCAAGCCCGGCGAGTCGTTTTCGCCCGGCAACACCAGCATCCCGAACCCCCCCGCCCCTCCGCTCGGCGGGGCGCCCATGCCCCCCCGACCCGCGATGCCTCCCCTGGCCGTCACCCCGGCGGCGATGCGGCCCATCGCCCCGCCCCACCCGATGGGTCACGCCAAGGGCGACGGTGCCCGGCTCGACGACCTGTACCGCATGCCGATGCCCGAACTGTTCACCCTCGCCGAGCGGGAGGGGGTGCGCGAGCACGCCGGCATGAGCCGGGCGCAGCTCATCGTTAACGTCGTGAGGCGCCAGATCGAGCGCGGCGAGGTCGTCCGCGGCTCCGGCACGCTCGAAGTGCTGCCCGACGGCTACGGGTTCTTGCGCAGCGCGGCGCACAACTACCTCGCCAGCCCCGAGGACATCTACGTCTCGCCGAGCCAGATTCGGCGGATGAGCTTGAAAACCGGGCTAGTCGTCGATGGGCCAATCCGGCTGCCGATCGAGAACCAGGACAACTTCGCGCTGATGCAGATCGAGCGCATTAACGGCCGCAGCCCCGACGAGGGGATGGCCGTCACCGGGTTCGCCGACCTGGTGGCCCTGCACCCGAACCGGCGGTTCAACCTCGAGACGACGCCCGACGAGTTGTCGATGCGCATCGTGGACCTCATCACCCCCATCGGCATGGGCCAGCGCGGGCTGATCGTCGCCCCGCCGCGCACCGGCAAGACCGTACTACTCGCCAAGCTGGCCAACGCGATCATCAAGAACCACCCGCAGGCGTATGTGTTCGTGCTCCTCGTGGACGAGCGTCCCGAGGAAGTGACCGAGATGCAGCGGATGGTGCAGGGGACCAACGCCGAGGTGGTGGCGAGCACCTTCGACGAGCCGCCCGAGGAGCACATTCACGTCTCGGAAATCGTGCTCGAAAAGGCCAAGCGCATGGTCGAGAACAAGCAGGATGTCGTCATCCTGCTCGACTCGATCACCCGATTGGCCCGCGCCCACAACACCGAAGCCCCCGGCGGCGGCAAGCTGCTCACCGGTGGCCTCGACAGTAATGCGATGCAGAAGCCCAAGAGCTTCTTCGGCGCCGCGCGGAACGTCGAGGAGGGCGGCAGCCTGACCATCCTGGCCACGGCGCTCATCGACACCGGGAGCCGGATGGACGACGTGATCTTCGAGGAGTTCAAGGGCACCGGCAACGCCGAGTTGCACCTCGACCGCCGCCTCGTGGAGAAGCGCATCTACCCCGCGATTGATGTCAACCGCAGCGGCACCCGCAAGGAAGATTTACTCTTCCACCCGGACGAGCTAGTGCGCGTGTCGATCCTGCGCAAAGTGCTGGCCGACATGCGGCCGGACGAGGCGATGGAACTGCTGCTGGCGCGCTCGAAGAAGTCGAAGTCGAACGCGGAGTTCTTGATGAACATGCATTTGAGCTAGCGGCCTGGGTGCGGGTGCAAGATGAGCGAGAAAGCCCAGGGGTGGTCTCTGGGCTTTTTGTTTTCGCACGCCGTATCGCCTCGTGCTATCAGAAAACAATACTCAGACCGGGAATGGATTTTTGGAGGTCTGCGGCGCCGGTGGCGGTAATTTTCGTAGGACTCCAGAGCGATAAGAATCGGAGCTTTTTCAGTTGTTTCAGGTGCTTCAGTCCCTGGTCAGTAATGCCGTCCCCCCCGAGGGCGAGTGTCTCTAGATTCGTCAGCGCAGACAGTTGCGCCAGGCCGGCATTGGTGACTCTCGTTCTGGCCACGCCGAGGTTTGTGAGGCGGGCTAGTTTCGCAACGTGCGCGAGGCCCGAATCGGTTACCAGGGTTGATCGGAGTTGCAACTCGGTCAGGTTTCCGAGGCCGCTGAGCGCCTGGACCCCCGCATCGCCGACTCTCGTGTTCTCCAAGCTCAACCAAGTCAACCGCGTGAGGTCACGCAATTCGGCGGCACCCACATCGCCCACATCGCTCCCGTCCAGGAATAGACACTCCAAGCGGGTCATGCCGCCTAGTGGCTTCATGGCCGCGTCACCGACCGGCTTCCTCGGCGCGTCGACGGTCGAGTTGCACCAGACTCGTAGCCATCGCATCTGCTTAAGTTGGCTTAAGTGCTGGAACCCGGCATCGCCAACGCCACCGGCATCAAACGCGAGCCGTCTCAATTCTGTTAGTGTGCCAACGCTTGCCAGACCTTTGTCGGATATTGGGATGTTGTGGATATCCAAGGCCTGGAGCCGACTGAGACGCCCAAGAGGCGCGACCCCGAAGTCCGTCACCCGCTTGTTGGAATTCAAATTGAGCGCGATGAGGTCACCGAGCGCGGTGAGGTGGGCGACCCCGGCGTCGGTGGCGTCGATACCTTCCGCGTCGAGCGCCCGGAGGCTTTTGATTGAAGCGATCGCCTGTAAGCCCTCGTCGCCTACCTTGGGACATTCGGCGACGATAAGCGCCTTCAACCCCGGCAGGGCAGGCAGCGATCTCAGTCCCTTCGCACTGATATTTGTGTGGCCAATGTTGAGCGTGTCAAGGGAGGTGAGGCGGGCGAGGTCCGGCATCATGGCATCGGTAAGGGCCGTACTACTCAGAATGAGGTGGCGGAAGTTTTTCTGACCCTCCACAACGGCCACCCACTGCTTGAGGGCCGTTACCGAAAGTTCCTTACGAGTCAGCATCAAACCGAACGGCTCGCCGGGGTCCGGCAACAGAGTCGTCGGGGGCGGGGCGAAGCCGTCGAACCGGAAGCCGGGGACGTGCGGCGGAATCTCACCGGCGGCCTCGGTGCGAAGGGCCAGCCCGCCGCACGACCAGAAGTTCCAGTTTTTGGCGCCCGCCCGCGCCCACTCCCTGAAGACTCCCGCCTTGACTGGGGGCGGTCTTTGGTCTTCCCCGCTCCCCCCTGGGAGACAGGCGACTCCTGTGGAGGCGGCGAGAGCGAGCAGAAGTAAACTGCGCATCAGAGTTGGCTCGGAATGTTATTGGACCGCAACCATCCTGCCCACGTCGTCAGTTCGTAGGGGACTAGTCTGCCGCAGCCCCCTCCGTCATCATCGTTAGCAGCAGAAATCCCGGAAAGAAGTTCGCCGCCCCCACCTGTTCGCTCGCCACTGCCTTCTTGGCCCCGCGCTCGTACAGGTACAGCACCCCGGCCTGCATGTGGTAGCGCTCGAACTCGCTGTACGGCAGCAGTTGCGCGGGCTTGCGGCCGGTCCACCCCGACGGGCGGTACTCGATCCCCTCGGGGGCGAACGCGAGGTTGGCCGTCCAGCGCACGGTTTGTCCGGCGCGCAAGTCCTTCAGCATCCGGCTGGCGAGTACCCGACTCACGTGGTCGCGCAGTTGGTCGAGTTCCTCGTCGGCGTTCCGCAGGACGACGCCGTAGGCGATTGGTTGGCCCCCGACTTCGGGGACCGGGGTGAAACTCAGGTGGAACGCGCTGCCGGTGTAGACGCCGTTGTGGTACATCCGGGTCGCGGCGTAGCGGAACGATTCGACCTCGTCGTACCGGAGCTGACGAGTGCCCGCGAGCTTGCGCTGCCGGACGCCGAGTTCGTGGCAGCGGAAGAACGCGATGCGGTTGTCGTAAGCCCCAACCCCGGCAAGGCCACCGGCGAAAAGGGCGGCGCCCGCGCCCAAGTAGAACTGCGCGGGGACGGCCACGGGGCCACCGAGGCCCGCGCCGAAGGCGACGAGTGCCGCCGCGAGGAGCGCGGCCCCGACCGCCACGACGCCCAGAAGCACCGCGCCGCCGACCTCTGATCGGCGCTCGAAGATGATGCGCCCCAGCCCGCCGCCCTCGCCTGGCTCTTGCTCGTCGCCGCCCCCGGCCTTACGCGCCTGCAGCTCCTCACCCAACAGTTGCAGCAGCAGGTAGGCGTTGGCCGAGCGCAGCGGAATCTTCGCCGCCGCGTCGTCGCGCCCTTTGGTCCACACGCACACCTCGTCATCGACCACATCGACGGCACTGATGTCGCCGCGGGCCAACTCGGCGGCTCGACCCGGCGCGGTCACGCTCAGCAGCTTGTCGTCGAGCGTCCAGCCGTCGCCGGGGACCGCGTACCCGGCCCGCATGTCGCCGCGCGCCTGCTCCACAAGGCGCTCGTTGAGGCGCACCAAGAGTGTTCCCAGCGGGTCGGCCTCGCCGATCTTGAGCACGTTGACCATCGTCATCGGCGGCGGGGCGGGGGCGCCCTCGGTCGCCGGCGCGGTCCACAGCGTGAGGGTGCGCGTGACCGACTTGAACTCGCCGTTGGAGTAATTCTTCTTCCGCTCGACGGCCATGCTCATGACCTCGGCGTCGGCGTACTCGGCCTCGCCCGAGGAGTCGCGCACGCCGAAGGTGTCGGAGCCGACCCGGACCCACACCCGGCGTCGCAACTCCAGCACGCGCCAGGCAACCCCGGCGGCGAGCGCGAGCAGGCCGGCGCCCACGAGGCCCGCGCCGGCGGCGGGCGGCGGCTTCGGGGAGGCGAGGGCGAACCCGCCGAGCGCCGCGAGCGCCAGGCCGAACCCGCCCGCGACGAGTGGCCCGGCCCAGGTGGCCCGGCGCGCGAGCACTTCGCCGCCCTCACTCGCGGTCGTGGACATGGCCGAGGCTCCGGGCGTTGGCGGGAAAGCGGGACGCCCATCCGCTTAGCGTCGGCCGGGCCGCGCGGCAAGGGGGCTCGGCGCGTTCGCGCCCCGGCCGGGCCTCCCGCCAGTGGCTCGCGGTGTAGGGGCAACTGCCATATCAAGACTTCTGCTAGTCGGTGCAACCGTCCCGACAACCCGCGCGGCCGCGAGAACTGGCAAAACCGGTCGGATTGTCCCGGCACTCCCGGCGGAGGCGTGCTAGGCTGGGGGGTGAACGGGGGCCGCGCCCCGCGAAGTCCGCCCGCGCCCCCTCTGAACCGATCGACGTGATGGACCCGCGAACCCCACCCGCCGACGCGCCCGCCCCCGGCTCCGCCCCCGCGGGGGGGGGCAGTGCCGCGACCGACACGCGCCAGGCGGGGCTGACCACGGCCCTGAGCCGGCCCCCCGAGCGCGAACTGCCGCCCGACGAGACGCACGCCGGGCCATTCGCCTACCCCGGCAGCTACTCGCCCAATTCCGAAGGCGCCGACGACGACGAAGCCCCGGCGATGACCACGCCGCAACTGGGCGACCGCATCGGGCCGTATGTGCTCCAGGATTGCCTCGGCAGCGGCGTGTCGTGCTTCGTGTTCCGCGGCTGGGACGAGCAGTCGGATTGCCCCGTCGCGGTGAAGATCATCAACTGGGGCAACGTCTTCGACCGCGCCGCGGCCATGAAGCAGATGCGCGTGGAAGCCGCGGCGCTCGCCAGGGTGAAGCACCCGCGCGTGGTGAGGTTCATCGACTTCGGCTTCGACCCGCGCTGGCCGTACCTCGTCACCGAGTTCGTCGAGGGGCGCACCCTCGGGGAACTCTTGCGCGGCGGCGGGGGGCTGCCGACCGACTGGGCGACGTACCTGATGAGTCAGGTGCTCGACGGCCTCGGGGCGGTGTGGCGCGCGGGGCTGGTGCACCGGGACATCAAGCC